>CAZHTL010000001.1:0-4872 GCA_964535415.1 uncultured Bdellovibrionales bacterium
AAATTTGACCGTAGAGTGCCGTGTGCGAATCATCACGAATCAGCTGATATATCCCCGCTCGCATCGCCTCTTCTCCATGTCCCGTAAACATCCACGCTTCATCTCCGCCTCCGCCAATCATAAAGATGTTTGTCGCGTTCGCCAGCACGTCTTCGCCGTTATAGGAAGTGTAATAGTTCCACTTGCCGGTATCATTGTTATAAATCGAAATTCCGCCGTTATCTTCAGCGACATTTTCGTCTTCAAGAGCGATTATCCAGACCCGGCCGTCAGAATCCTGCTGGATCTTTATAACCCGATTAGTGAAAATGTTGCTGTTGTCCTTAGTCCAATTGCTCCAATTTCCACTCGCATAGTCATACTTGAAAACCCCATGGCGCGTTCCTACCCAAACATTTCCGCTGGAATCGCAAAAGGCTTCTGTTATGCCGTTTTTAAGAGAAACCCCATCAGAAGTGGTATCCGCAGAATCATACTGCGTCCAACTGCCATTTGCGTATCTCCAAATGCCAATTCCTTGATCTCCCTGCCCGTTAAACTCATATTCAGAACTGTGGTATTCATAAATCCAAATGGAATTGTCTTGAGAATTCATAAGCCCCCAAATGTCTTTGTTTGTATTGGCAGAAACAAGAGGTCCTCCCGAAACTCCACTATCAAACCATTTATCTTGGGTGAAGTCATAAGTGAGAATATATAATCTATCCTCGCCATTAGCAACAGCATACATAAGATCGCTATTGCTTGGATGGGAAAACAAATTTTTAATCAACATCTTTGTGGGAGGACCGCTAGGCCAGGACTGCTGAGCAATAGTTTCGGCTGTAATTTTTTCCCATTGGCCACTGGTTCCATTGTATTTGAGAAGAGGAGTGTTGGGATCTTTTCGGTTGGGCATCCAAACATTTCCTTTTTCATCGGCATACATTGAAAAGAATTCCAAATCATTGTAACCACCTACACTTTTCACGCTCGCGGTGTGATCAACCCAATTAGTCCCGTCAAAACTGACCAAATTTCTCTCCCAATTAGATTCATTTTCCGTCCCGCCAATTCGATTAACTCCATAAAGGAACTTCACTCCTAAAGAGCTTTTTGCCATCGTCGTCAACTCAAAATACTGCGGCAGAACATTTCCGCTTGACTGTCGAGTATATTTTGTCCAGTAGTCTGCCTTGGCATTTTCCGACCAGAAAAACGCCGACGCAAGCACCACCACTGCAAATAGTGCGATTTTCGTTTTTGTTTTCATTGTTTTAAACTTAAATTTTATCTTCTAATCTTTTCGAGGATCAGGATTTAATCTTTCTTTCTTCTTATTCTTATTTATTCTTATACAGTTCTTACATAGACTTGCAGGTTCCCACCAAGATAAAACTTCAAATGGTCTTTTCATTGCACTTTTCAACTCTTTTATTAAGATTAAGTAAACCGTACACATTGCAATTGTCAAAAAAATTTCTTGCTTATGTTTCGTTGTTTTTTACTAAAAACAAAAACTATTGCTTTGCATAAGCTTTTAGTCTTTCGGAAGTTAAATTGCAAATATTATGGATTATTGTCAAGCTGTACCCAGTTTGAGCCATTGCATCCATAGAAGTGATTGTCGTCTGAGTCGTAATATATACCACCTTTCGTTGTTTCATTGCAGGTTGCGCTGGAACGCTCTTTTGTTTTGATTATTCCATCAACTTCCAGTTTCGCACCTGGCGCAGTTGTCCCTATGCCAACATTTCCAGAGAAGTAATTTTTTTCAGCATTTTTCTCAAAAATTCCCCAATCAGTTCCTGAAGATGAATCTACATCTAAGTATAATCCATAACAGGTTGATACATTACCGCCACACTTTCCATATAAAGCATAACCGGTATTCATTGAACCTCCTCCTCCCCACACGCGTCCTTCCACTCCATAGGCATTTTGGATTGTGCTTCCCGTTGAGGTAGTAATATAACTGCTATATCCATAAGCAGAACCAATGATAGTTCCATTCCCACTCGATGTAACTTGCACATTGACGCCATTGACAGTATTAGTCGTACCTTCATTAAAGGAGCTGGCATAGGCATAAATTCCATTTACTTCACTCACGGTTGAGCCCGGAGTTACTCCAGCTCCCCCATATAATCCGTACAGGCGGTAGGTATTGGAACCTTCTTCTACATCATCGGTATAAGCATAGAAATAGCCACCGTAATCGCTTTTATTACCTGTTGGATTATAGTTAAACTTTATAGAATTGTACAAACCGTAATTTGCTGAAGACTGATTTGACATAGTTTCAGCAATATTCAAAATTTTAGAAGAACTAGTAGAGGCATTAGAGCCAATTGCCATATAACTTTCTAGATCCAAACTATTGAAACTAAGATTGCTTCCTGCGAAATTTATTTTGCTGGGCGAAATAGCTGCGCTATCAGCGATATCACCATTTACAATTACCCCATCTCCTATATCCGCGCTGGAAATTGCTCCATTAGCAATGTCTAAGGAACCTATCGAACCATCAATAATTTCTGAAGAACCAACGGAATTACTTGCTAATTCATCAGAACCAACTGAATCATTAGCTATCTCACTCCAGCCAACTGCATTTTCAGCAATTTTTTCTGCTGTTACCGCGTCGTTGGCAAGGTAAATATTGGTAATACTACCTGCTCTTATCTTTTTCAGAATTTTAGCCCTGGCTTGAGCTGTTGCAATTTTTGGACCAAGAACAACCAACATACCGAAAATTAAAAGTGATACTGTCACCGCCTTTATCATCTCTTGAAAAAGGCTTTTTATTTTTTTTGTTTTCATCTTAGTCATAATTAATAATTAATTAATTAAACTGCAAAAGCAAAAATGCTTACAACCAACCCTTGAAATCGAAAACTTAGGTTAACTGAAAATTCACTTTTTTTGAAATTCACTGACTCAGTTTATTTAAGCTCAAGATTCTAAAATTCAAAACTCGTCTTGGCTAAAATAGTCCTTAGAGCAAATTATCTCCGCGTCACCGTCTTTATCACATTATTCGAGCCTTTCGTGGCATGACCAGCTTCAACCCGAATAGTGTTCGTCCCGCTATCGAGGCTCACTCGCTTGGCAAATTTCCCTTTCTTGCTCACCCTCACCGTTCCTAAATCTACATTGTTGACAATCACCCGAACCGTCGCATTTTTCACTGTTTTTCCTTTAATCCTAACTGACGACTTTTTATTTTTCTTTTTGACAAATACTTTCAATTTAACGAGCTTGTCACGTTCAAAAGTGTAAGGTTTGACCTCGGTTATCTGCGAGGGAACAGGGCTGTGAGCTTCATAGCGAACATTCACGTTGTCGCCCCAATTCAAGCCAAGATCCGTAAAAATCTGATTTATTGACATTCTCCATTCCTGTCGGACTCCCACATAGGAAGCAGCTGAAATTCCTACCTCAAATCCGCTCTCGCCAAAAGTGGTTTTCATTATTTCCGAAGACTTTCCATCGTAGGTACCATTGCCGTTATCTTCAAGGATAATCCCTTTGGTTTCATACATATTTCCATCGGCATAAGCGCCTTCCGGAAAAGTGACGTTGATTACTAAATAGTAGTCATAAGTACCGTTTTTGTCCTTGTCAACACTGATCACCATATCATGGTCAAAGTTAGCCGGTGCGGTAATATCATAGCCAGCGCAAGGCGGAGTTCCCGTGAATTCACCGTTAGGCGCCGAAGAAGGAACTGGCTTGGAAAAAACATAGTAGTTTCCTCCTCCACCTTCACTGTCCCAGCGAAAATCGGTGAAATCCGTTCCCCGTTCCCAAAGCAGATAAAGATAATTGTTGTCATTCGTCATTTTGATGAAATCCACGTTGATCATATAGTCGTAGTTCACCTTGCAAGCGCCAGCAATTTCAGTTGTCTGCCAAGAGCTAGTACTGGTATTGAAATAATAAGTTGTCCCGCTAGCCGAAAATTCCGCCGAGGATCCCGTAAAATCGGCTAAATCAACTAGTGTTGCTACATCATCCCAATCGGAAAAATTTCCATCTACATTGATAGTTTTGGCTTTCAAAAATCCAACCGGAAAAGCCAATCCCAGAGCCAAAAATAAAAACAAGACAACAGAAAAAAGTTTTTTGTCTTGCTTTACACATTTTTTGTTTCTCATATTTTTTTGTTTTAATTTTTACCTCCTGCTTTTAGATTATAATTCTTCCCAAAGTCTTGTCAAGATTCAAATTTGACGAGAGCTTAGCTTTCGTCTTTCGTCAGATTTAATATTGTACATTACAGGAAAATCAACGAAATGAAAGAAAATTGTTCTGTATGCGATATTAATTAATAGCAGTTGTTTATAATCATTAACATAAAAAAATGAAAGGCTATGTTGTCAACATAGAAGACGTTACCAAGGAAAACGAGAATTTTCGCAAGGTTCTCTACACGGCCAAGAACAGTCAGCTAGTTGTAATGAGTATCCCGCCCGGAGGAGAAATCGGCGAAGAAGTTCACACTCTCGATCAGTTCCTGCGGATTGAAGCTGGCAAAGGGAAAGCCATTCTTAACGGAGTGGAGCATGAAATCGAGGACGACTTCGCCGTCGTGGTTCCAGCTGGCGTGAAGCACAATTTCGTGAATACCGGAGATGAACCGCTGAAACTCTATACTATTTATTCTCCACCTGAACACCGCGACGGCGTTGTCCATGCGACAAAAGAAGACGCAATGAATGATACAACGGATAAGTTTGATGGAAAAATAACCGAGGAAAGTGCAGAATAGAGAATAGAATGATAAAAAAAAGAAAAAGCGCTCCCTTGACCAGGGGGGAGCGCTTTAAAGTTGGGAATATATTTTATAATAAAAATTAGTTTTTTAATCGTTGATAGACAGGCTATGAA
>CAZHTL010000002.1:0-5702 GCA_964535415.1 uncultured Bdellovibrionales bacterium
AACATAAAGTCACTAGTATTGTGTTTGTCACTGGAAAAGAAAAGATATAGAAGATGGGTTCAGCGGCAATAGAAATGTTCATAATATGAATTCATCTAATTCTCTAACTCTAATTACCTAATTCACCTAATAAAATTCCGAAATTCAAAAGTGCAAAATAATAATTTTTCGAATTTGATATTCTAGCGTTTGACATTTTACCTAGATGAATTAGAAATCAGGTGAATTAGAAATTTTAGTCGCCTTTTCAACAAAAAACTTGCCTCTAAGAAAAACAAGTTACTACTTGGCTATTATATCTCTATTTTCCGATTATGTCCAGCGTTTTTTTGTAGATTGCATACGAGCTCACGGTGATAGAAAGTAAAATTCCTCCTAGTAAAAGCCAGGGGCTTGTTCCTAGTTTCTTATCAAGATATCTTCCCGCCAGCGCCAAGATGACAACCGGAATAGCAATTGTGTAGCCCAGCTGCCAAGCTAATCTCAGCGCTGACCAAGTTTCATTTTTTTCACCTGAATCTTCCTTCATTATTAACTCTCATTATTAAATGAAACCAATCTTAATTTCTAGAGATATTTTTCCCGATTTTTGCTCTAAGAAATAAATGCGTTTTATATTTTATATAAAAGAAAAAACGCTTTTATAAGATACTAATAAGCCAAATAGACTTTAATCTAAAAAGAAGCCCCAAATGAAACTTCCCGGGTCCTACCTGCCCACAGAACTGTAGCTTTGCCGGTAGATGCTCGAGATATTCGATATAGGAAAATAAGGCAAAAATCAGATCAGAAATTTTTTCTGCTTTCACTTCACTGCCCAGCTAAAAGTACTCTTAAATGCTCCAGCTAAAAGATCGAAGAAGGAAATTTCCGGCGCCCCAGTATAAACAGCATATTTATTTGAAGTGATTTCGCCTCCCAGCTTATCTTTGGCAGTTATAGTATAGAAATAGGTTGTAGCACTGTCCAATTTTTCCAAAACAAAACTGTGTTCAATAGCAAAAAAATCTTCCTGCACCGACTTCATCGCTCCTCCACTTTTTCCATAGGAAATAACACAAGCCGTTGGCCGCTTTGTTCTCCACTTGACAATAATCTGAAGTTCTTTTTTGTCCTTAGTTCTCACCACTTCGCTTTGTACATTCTCAATATCCAGCGGCCCTAACGGTTCTCCAAGCCCCGGATAAAAAGCAACCAGCCCGCCGCCAAAACCAAGCTGGGGAACACGATGATTTTCGCTCTTGAATTCATTTGGATAAGCATCCTTTTCTTCCCCAAGCACTTGTCCTTTAAGCGTTGTGATCTTCGCCGAAATTTCCTTCTCGCTTTGAGCCCTTCTGGAAAAATAAAATTTGTAGATCATTAAAAGCGAAATGGCTATCGAAATTATAATGATTACAAAAATTATAATTTTTCTTTTCTTTAGAAATTGAACCATTGGAAATTATTTGAAAATTGAAAATTGATTATTGAAAATTACTTCGCCCGCAGTGCGTCCAGCGGATCAATTACGCTGGCTCGCCGCGCTGGCACCAGACCAGTGAAAAATCCAATAAGAGTAGAAAAACCAATAACAAAAGCAATAAACCAGAAAGGAAAAGAAAACAACCAAAGAGCTTGTCCACCCATTTTCCAGGCAATGGCATTGACAATCAAGTTGACTACCAGACTAGAGATAAATCCCAAAAATACCCCACTCACCCCTCCCAAAAATCCCATCAAAGTTGATTCGATGAGAAAAATCAAAAGAATATCTTTTTCTGAAGCTCCAATAGACTTCATAATTCCAATTTCTTTTGTTCGCTCAAGAAGAGTGACTGTCATTGTGTTGAACATACCAATAGCGCTCACTAGAAGCGCCAGTAGTCCAAAAAGAGCTAAAACAATTTTCACAATATTAAACATTTTGTTTATTTCCTTTACCGTGTCAGAAAGCGAAGAAACTACAAAATTATCCTCAATTAATTTGCTTTTTAAGTTTTCCAAAATATCGCTCGAACTACTTTTCACTTTAAGGCGTGAATATTCACTTCTTAATAAAAGCGAAGACAGATCTTCAGAAGAAACAAAAAAAGAAAGCTCTTCGTTTTCAACTACTCCTACTACTTCATAAGTTGAATCTATTTCCTTTTCTTCAAATTTTTCTTTGTCTTTCTCTCCTGCACTTTCTGCTTTTGGCAAAAATAGACTAAACTTCATTGATTTTCCCACCAGTTCTTCTGGGGGAAGATTAAAAAGATTGGAAAAAGCGGAAGAAATTACCATTTCCCGCGGTTTTTCTTCAAAATTTTCGCTTCCGCTTATCATTTTTTTTCCTTCGAGCTTCAAGAGAGACGGCTTTGCCACTACCGCTGTTCCACCCGTTACAATATCTTGAAATCTGATTTGGGCTTGGAGATCATAAACGGGAACAACTTCGGCTGCGCCTTCCATATTTTCAATACTTTTGACTGCTGCCTCATCAAGCTTTGATCCTTTTTCCGGATCGCCAGAAACATCCAGAGCTAAAAGCGAATCAGAGGTTGTAATCGTCTTGAGAAGGACTTTTTGAAGCCCATATCCCAGTCCTACCAAAAACAAAATGGCGCCAATTCCAATCCCTATTCCCAAGATCGTCAAAACCGTTCGACCCGTTCGAGCCTTAAACATACGAGTAGAGAGCTTGAGAAGATCTTTTGTTTTCATAAGACTATAGGTCTCTATATACTATTCTATATACTTCAAAACTACAAAATCCGAACATGCAAATAACTTTTTCCAAATTGATAAGGCATACAAGAACTTCTAAGCTGAAAATCGCGCTAACATCAAAATTTCTATCTCTCGAGCAATTTTATTAGCCGTTCTTTTGTCCAGTCCCATCCCTCGTTCACTGACTGGCCGATCAAGACTCCTTCGAAGCTCTGTAATGGAAAGTTGGTTTTCTATCCGGAGACGCACCAGCCGGGCTAGATTTATAACTTGCTCATCAGAGAAATGAAGTTTCAGCAGATTGACTATATACTTTGCAATAGCCAGCGAAGATTCTTCAGATTTTTCTGTGTCTATTTTTTTTGCAATTTCCAAAATATCTTTTACTCGTCCCACTATCTTTCTTACAATTCTTCTGTCCCAATTGAGACCGCCTTTCTCTTCATCCGAATCAAGTAATTTTTCAAAGTCATCAAGAGAAATCCGTTCACTGATAACTTCCTGCAATTTATTTCTAGCAATATTAAGCTGCTCTTCGGGAATGTTGAAAAATATATGAGATAAAAATTCTTGAGCTTTAAAAGGAATGAGCAGCATCCCTAACTGAGTCGGCGAAAAATTGGCAAACGAACGCATCAAGTTTTGAACTTCCGGAGCAATCATCTCTTTTTTCACCAGTACTTCGCCTTCTCCTTTGAGCACTGCTTCCTTTCTTTCTACTACTTCTTCGATCTTTACAATTTTCCCGTCGCTCATATAAACAACTTTATTTCCAAAAGAGAGATGAGTTGGGTCATGAGTGACCAAAATTATTGTCTTTTTGTCTTTTTCATTAAGCTCGCGCAAAATTGCCATTACATTGAAAGCTGATTTTGAATCAAGATTCCCTACCGGCTCATCGGCAATGAGAATATCGGGATTGTTTATAAGCGCTCTCGCAATAGCTACTCTCTGTCTTTGTCCACCAGAAAGTTCTACGGGAAATTTGTCCGCTTGTTCTTTGATTCCAAAACGCTCCAGCAACTCTAAACCCTTTTTCTCTCGAGAGGCTAGATCTTCATTCAAAAAAATCTTTGGCAGACAAACATTGTCCAAAATTTTCAAAGAGGGAATCAAAAAAAACGACTGGAAAACCATTCCGATTTTGCGACGGTGAAATTCCACTTTTTCTTTTTTTTTAAGTTGATTAATATCGTATCCATCAACAATCACTTCACCACTGGTCGGCTTTTGAAAACCAGCCAAAGTATAAAGCAAAGTGGATTTCCCGCAACCGGAAGGACCAAAAATAATCACGTATTCATGAGGATATATTTTCAGATTTATATCCTTCAACGTTTTAACTTCGTTAGACTTTCCCTGATTGAAAATCATATTTATATTCCTTGCCTCAATCAGGGGATTTATTGATTCAACAGCCATACCTGTATTATATATTGATAAGAACTTTTTTAAAAGAAAAACGAAAAAGTAATTTTATGCCTTTTTTAAAGTCTAGCGAAAATAAATTCCAAAGAATTTTTTGGCATTTTCACTGGTTGCCTTTTCCACTTTGTCCTCGCTAACCCTTTTTATTTCAGCGATTTTTTTGGCTATATATTTAACAAATATCGGCTCGTTTCTCTTTCCTCGAACTTCCTGCGGAGCGAGAAAAGGGCTGTCAGAATCAAGCATAATTTTGTCAAGAGGGATCATTCGGACTGCTTCGGCTAGTTTTTTCGCTCGCTCCACCGGCTTTGGATAAGTGATATTCCCAGAAAAAGAAAAGTATACATTCGGAAATTTCAAAAATTTCTCCGTGTCTTTTTTCTCTCCGGAATAGCAATGAAGAACAAATTTTATATTCGATGCATAATGCTTAGTCTCTTTTAAAGTCTGGGGTTTGGGATTTTGGATTTTGGATTTTGAAATTATCTCAAAGAGATCATCCCATGCCTCGCGGCAGTGAATAATCATCGGTAAGCCTAACTCTCTTGCAATTTCAATCTGCGCTAAAAAACCTTTTTTCTGATTTTCTTTTTGTTTGAAAGTTATCGGATTCGCAGTATGACTAAAATAATCAAGGCCGGTTTCCCCTATTGCCACGACTTTTTTATTTTTTGCGATATTTTTTAATTCAGAAAATAAATTTTCGTGTTTGGGATTTGAAATTTCGAATTTATTTGGAAATTGAAAATTGAAAATTGAAAATTCCTTTTCAGCGGAGCTGAAGAAGTCCGGATGCAATCCCACGCTTGCGAAAATTCCTTTATGCTTCTCCGCGATAGCGATACTTTTCCGGCTTCGCTCCAAATCCACTCCGATATTAATAATTGCTTTCACTCCATTATCAAAAGCCCGCGAAATTACTTCTTCGCGGTCTTGGTCAAACTGCGGAAAATCGAGGTGGGAATGGGTGTCAATCATAATTAGCTCAAAACAAGAATCAAAAATTCAAAGTCAAAATCGTATTGCCAAATTAAACAAATTAAAAATTACTTCTTACTTTTAAAGATGATTTCTTTTTTTCCTAATTTAGTTCCTGGGATTAAACCACCCCACTTGATCGCTTCTTTATATTCTTTATTTTTCTCTTTATTTATGTCAAGTCCTAATTGCAAAAAAATGTTTTCAGAAGTTCTAGGAATAAATGGCATAAGTAACCATGCTAGCAATCTAAATGATTCCAAAAGAATGTAAGAAAAATAACTATAAAGTTTTAGGTCAATTTTTTTTAACTCCCACAGCTTGGCCTCTTCAATCAAACCATTTAATTTTTTTGTGAATATCATTACAAGTTCTAATACCCTGTTAATTTTTAAATAATTAATGCAGTCGATATTTCTATATACATCCTCAGATACCTCAAAATAATTTTTCATATCACTAGCCAGCCCACTATATAAAGTTCGATTAATTCTGAAATCTTTCCCTGCCTTGGCCACGTCCGTTTCAGGAACTTTTTCGTCCCCATTTCTTTCAAGTATACTTAAGGTTCTATAAATGAGATTGCTTATCCCATTTGCCAAATC
>CAZHTL010000003.1:0-4848 GCA_964535415.1 uncultured Bdellovibrionales bacterium
CAGATTCTTTGGCTTAATCTTATAACGGACGGCTTTTTAGATGTGGCGCTGGCAATGGAGCCTAATGAGAAAGGTTTACTAAAAAAATCATTCGGTTCCAGCAAGAAATGGCTGATTGATAAAATTATGGCGGTACGAATGTTCACTATGTCGATTCCAATGGCTACTGGAACGCTATTTTTGTTTAGTCAATTATATCAGGATGACTTAAGTAAGGCCCTGACGATTTCGCTTACAACTCTAGCTGTTTTTCAATGGTTTAATGCCTGGAATTGCCGATCGGAGGACAAATCAATTTTCAGAATGAACTTTTTCTCTAACCGATATTTAATTGGAGCAACTGGTATTGTTATCGTACTTCAGATACTGGCAGTTTACAATCCGTTTTTTCAAAAAGTATTGCGGACTGTTCCTTTGGGTGCAAGAGAGTGGCTGATTATCATAGCTATTGCTTCTTCAATAATAGTTATTGAGGAAGTAAGAAAGATTTTATATAATCTAAAAAGGAAAATTACTGATTAAATAATAATCATATAATGAAGTGAAGTATCGAAAATCAGAATTTTATTTTTTGCTTATTTTTCTTACGGGCGTTTTGGTTCTTACCTTTTTTATTTTCAAGCCATTTCTTTATTCTCTTGCTCTAGCAATTATTTTTGCGGTTGCTTTTGATCCTATCCACAAGAAAATACTTAATATTACCAATCAAAAAAGGAGACTGTCAGCACTATTAGCTACCGTCTTTGTTCTTGTTGTTGTCGTTGTACCTGTAATATTTTTGAGTTTGCAAGTCTTCCAAGAAGCGGTACAACTTTATTCGTTTCTTACGCAGAATGGCGGAACAATTGATCTTTCGCGTAATTTAGGAAATATAGCGCGTAACCTTGAAAAATTTCTTTCTGTGCCGGTAGAGCTTTCTTTTGATTTTAGTCAGTACGCAAGAGAAGGACTGAACTGGCTTCTCTTGCATCTAGGATCTTTTTTTGCAAATGTAGCAAAAATAGTAGTTAGCGTTTTTATATTCCTGATTGCTCTTTATTACCTATTTAAAGACGGACGAGAATTGAAAAGGGCTATCATTGATTTTAGTCCCTTACAGGATATTCATGATGAAATAATTTTTAGTAAGCTCAGGTTGGCGATTATTTCAGTTATCAAGGGGAACTTGGCGGTGGCAGTCATCCAGGGTATTCTTACCTCAATCGGTTTTTATATTTTTGGGATTTCCAATGTAGCGCTTTGGGGTAGTGTAGCGGCAATAGCGGCACTAATCCCCGGTATTGGAACGGCTTTAGTGATTATTCCTGGAATTATCTTTCTTTTCTTTAGCGGAAAAATTATTTCTGCGATTGGCCTTCTTCTTTGGGGGATGACGGCTGTGGGAC
Organism: uncultured Bdellovibrionales bacterium; assembly: GCA_964535415.1. Taxonomy (GTDB): domain Bacteria; phylum Patescibacteriota; class Minisyncoccia; order Moranbacterales; family UBA11712; genus CAZHTL01. The sequence continues at coordinate 1,386 of CAZHTL010000003.1, forward strand.
TCGTAGATAATTTTTTGGGTCCAAAACTTGCTCAACAAGGAATGCGAATTCATCCATTTCTTATCCTTCTTTCCATTTTAGGCGGTATTAGTTTTTTTGGATCTTTGGGTTTTCTCTTGGGACCGCTTGTCCTAAGCCTTTTTTTTGCTCTTCTTGAGATTTATTCGGCTATGAAAAAACACGGAGCTCAATAAGTTTTTCTACAGGAGGTAAGAAAAGAATATTTTCTACAGGGTTCTGTATATTATAGCAAAATGTTTTTTGACTAATAAAAAAAACAGACTATCATATCCGCTTTTCACAGTTAGCTATCATAAAGAGGGTGAGTTTTAAAGCCTAAAATAATCCGAAATTTTTTTTGTGAAAATTTCGATATCATCCAAGCCTCTTTTAAGAATATCAGAAACAATGTCGTAATTTATCTTTTCGTAATCATGCGCGATGATATTTCGAAAGCCAGTCATTTTGACCATTTTTTCCGTAAGGTCATTTGGGATAATGCCTTCTTCATTCAAAATATGAAAAGATTCACTCATTGAGGCGGGCTTCCTAAATTTTTTAAAAGAAATTGTTGCTTCGGCCAGATCAATTGCGGCCTGTGATGCTAGGTATAGATATCTTTCTACCGCACCCTTTTTATCCACATCACTTAAAATTTCCTCAATATCAAGCTTTCTATATCTTTCAAGAGTTTTGAGATACTTTTTTACGAGGCTTATTTTGTTTTCAATTACAGCTATAGCAGTCATAGTCTTGTGTTTGATTTAGTGAGGTTGTGCCGAATAAGTAAATGATGGAAATCAAAATAATCTTGCAGTATTCTGGGCTCGACCAATATTCGAAAAGGTTCTTTTTCGTAGATCAATTTGCCCTCTTTGATTATTTGATATTTTATTTCTGGTGATTCTGTTGCATTAAGGATTATAATATCAATCTTGTCGGTTTGAAGTGCGCACGAAAGCCTATCCATCAGTGAGAATTTCACGTCGAACATTTTTTGGCGGTTTTTTTCATCAAGATATACAGCAAAGTCGAAATCACTAGCTGGTCCAGCTTCTTCTGCTGCTTGAGAGCCGAAAAAGTAGACCAGCTTTACTTCCGGATACTTTTCAAAAATGGGAATGATTTTTTTGAGTAGTCTCTTTTCCATGTTATAAAAGATAGCACATTTATGGAGTAAATCAAATACTCTGTCGTTTTTTCTTGCTTTTATCTTTAAAGCGGGCGGGGATACTTGCTTTGTTATCTGCGGCGTATTTCCCGAACGGGGCAACGTTCGGCTGATGGAAGCTTGAGCGGGTAAGAGAGGCGGAAAGTAAAGCTCTGAAGATACTTAGGGCAAAATTTAACCAAAGGAGGTGAGGTGTTACATAAGGGGAGTCAAAAGACAATTGTGGCTCCTCTTTTATTTTTTGCAGTAACAGGCTTGTTTATAGCATAGAAGCTCAATTATTCTTTTGTTGCGGCAGGATTTCATTATAAAGACTATAAGGTATGATTTTTTTCAAATCGCTTTTTTGCCCAATGTTCGATTTCATTCATACTCATTTATAACGGGTCTATTTTTGAAAATGCAGGATGCTTGTCAAATGTTTAATCAGCTCTTGACAATTAAAGTATTTTTTATAGAATCCAAATTAGCACTCTAGCTTTTAGAGTGCTAATTGATGCTTATTAAAAAGTCCAGCTTATATAAAGCCTTTGCAATAATTTCAGCAAAAAAATCGTAATAGCAATTAGAAACAAAGATTAATTTTTAGACTAGAAAGGAGGTGAAGGCTATGCCAAGAGGACTTATGCGCTGGTCGCCTTTTTTTGAACTGGAAAGATTTTTTGACGAAGGCTTTTCGGCAGATGTCAATTTTCTTCCGGCGTTGGACGTGCGCCAAGACAAAGATAATGTGATTGTGGAAGCTAGTCTGCCGGGAATTGATCCGGAGAAAGTGGATATATCGGTGGAAAATGATGTTTTGACCATTTCCGGGCAAACCGAAGAAAAGAAAGAAGTAAAGCGGGAGGATTATTATCGCAAGGAAATTCGCGAAGGCAGCTTTTCCCGTTCGGTGATTTTACCAATGGGAGTGAAAGCTGATCAGGCAGAAGCTAAATATGAAAAAGGAATTCTTACAATCAATTTACCTAAAGCCGAAGAAGCCAAGCCCAAGAAAATTGCCATTAAAGCAAAATAGGCAGACCTGAAAACAGCCCTTCATGAAACGGGCTGTTTTTTAGTAACTAAGTTTTTCACAAGTGCCTTATTTTTCCCGATTCTTCCAGTTTTTTAACCACATCCGAGACAAGCTGAGATTTGTTTTTGTCGCAAATCAATATGGCGTCAGGCGTGTCGACAATAATCAGGTCTTTCACGCCGATAGTGGTGATTAGTTTGTCTGATCCGTAAACTAGAAGATTTTCGCTGTTAAAATCAATGTGTTCCCCTTTGACTTTCATTATAAGGTGTCGGGAAGAAGAATTTCCAGTCAGGGTATTTTTCAAAGAGGTCCAGGAGCCGACATCGCTCCAGTTGATATTAAGAGGAATTACCGCTATATCTGTTTCGTTTTCCAGGATTGCGTAGTCAATGCTGTTTTTGTCCATTTCTTTAAACTCTTTTTCCAAAACTTCTTCAAATTTTTCTGTTCCTACGGCTTCTCGAATTTTTTCCAGTCGAGCATAGGTATCGGGAGCGTAAGCCTTGAATTTCTCGATTATAGTTTTGGTTTTCCAAAGAAACATTCCGCTGTTCCAGAGAAACTCACCTGATTCCAGATACTGAAGAGCGGTCTTGTAATCAGGTTTCTCAACAAAGCGGTCTGCTTTATATATTTCCGTAGAGACAATTTTTTTGAGAAGCCCGTCTTTTTTTATGTACCCATAGCCGGTTTCGGGAGTAGTAGGTTTGATGCCAAAAGTGATGAGATAATTAGGGTGAGTATTTAAAAATTCACTTCCATTTTTGACGGCTTGAAGAAGTTCGGTAGGATCTTCGATATAGTGATCGGCGGCAAACACGCCCATCGTTTCATTTTCATTTGAGCTGGCGATTGCAGCGGCGGCGAGAGCAATAGTGGGAGCAGTGCCGCGCCCAACAGGTTCAGCCAAGATATTTTCTCTAGGAAATTCAAGAATTTCTCTTTCTACTTCTTCGACATACTCTTTTCCGGTGGCAATGAAAATATCTTTAGGCTCGGCAATTTGACGAATACGCAAATAGGTTTCCTGAAGCATGGTCTTGTCGGAAGTGATAGCTTGGAATTGTTTGGGCTTGCTTTGTCGGCTAACCGGCCAAAGGCGAGTTCCTTTCCCTCCGGCCATAATGACAAATTTCATATGTTTGGATTTTAGTGAAAAGTGAACCTCTGATAGAGCGAGCAAGATTTCCTTTCCACATCTTTTTTGAATTTATTTTTTAGATGTTATTATCTTATCTAAAGTTGAAGAGTTTGTAAATGGAGTTAATAAC
>CAZHTL010000004.1:0-8532 GCA_964535415.1 uncultured Bdellovibrionales bacterium
CATCTACGCGAATTTCATCCGCCCAAATACCAAATGCCAAATACCAAATACCAAGCAAAAGGAAGATATTGCATTCCCAACACTTGCTCTAATTGTCTCCGGCGGACACACGGAATTGATTTTGATGAAAAAGCATATGGATTTCAAACTTGTCGGGCAGACTCTCGACGACGCGGCTGGAGAAGCATTTGACAAAGTAGCAAAAATCTTAGGATTAGGATATCCGGGAGGTCCTGTGATCTCGACTTACGCGAAGAAATTCCAAAATTCGACTACTAAATTAACAAAGTTTGACTTTTCTCTTCTGCCCTCTGGGAAAAGCGCGAGAATCAATTCCTCAAAATCGGACTTTTCTTTGCCTCGTCCCATGATCAATTCTCCTAATTTCAATTTCTCTTTTTCCGGGCTTAAAACCGCTGTGCTTTATACCATCCGCGGCAACCCAAAAATTATAAGAGATAAAAAACTCATCGGTAAGCTCTGCGCTGAATTTCAACAAGCAGTAATTGACGTATTAATTTACAAAACTATTTCCGCAGCCAAAAAATTCAAGCCAAAAACTATATTGCTGGGCGGGGGCGTCAGCGCAAACAAAGAACTACGAAAGCAGTTAGGAAAAACTATAGAAAATACTCTTCCTTATACTCAATACCAACTCCCACATATCAAATACTCTCTTGACAACGCGACTATGATCGCGGTAGCTGGATATTTCAAGTGGAAATTTTCGAAAAATAGCAAGCTATTTTATAATACCTGGAGAACTCTTGAAGCCAATGCGAATTTAAAACTAAAAAAATGATAGGCATCTTAATTGGCGCGCCATTTATTGGAATTTTAACAGCCCTTGTGTCTGTTGTCTTCGAGCAATTTTTGGCGCTCGTTGCAAATATTGTTTCCCAAAAAGAAATTGTTTTGGATGTGTACACCCATCTCAATTTCTTTCTTATCGCTTCAGCCATTATCGAAGAAAGTCTCAAATATTTTTCAGCTGTTTTTGCTTTGAGAGGATATTTGTGTCTTAGGCGTCTCAAATTCATTGCGGCTTCGGCTCTTGCCGGTTTATTTTTCGGCGGAACAGAAATCTACTTCGTTCTCCTTGCTAAGGAAAAGAAAATCTGGGAAATCTATAATCTCGACAGGGATACTCTTTTTTCACTTTCGGCTATTGTCTGCCTTCACATTCTCACTTATCTCCTTATTTCAGTCTTTATTGCTAGCCAAAGTCAGCAAAGTAATTTTCAGACCATAAAAATAATTATTCTCCCAACCCTAATTCATCTTCTTTTTAATTTCCTTATCATCTATAAAGGAAGTTTCACTAACTGGCTTGTGGAAATTGTTTTGGGAATAACTCTTATAATAAGTTTGTTTACCATCGCTTTTAATTTTCGCCGGCTTGATTAAATTGCCAGATAGCTATATACTAAAATTACTCGGAATTACTCGGCCGTTCTTATGCAACCGCTATGAATTTCTTGCAAACTTGCATCGGGGATTTAGGACCCAACTAAATGCTTCTTAACTAACTATACGGCAATAAAATAAATTTAAAATAAGTTTATAAACTTTTGTCCGCAATTGCCTCCGAAATAAAAAAATATTTTGGGTAGGTAATTTGCAGAAAAACCACTCATATGAAAGAAAAACGATCATTCTTCGAAAGACTAACTGGCGTCAGAAAAATATCCGATGAACAAGAATTACCTATTAGAGCAAACGGCTCTCCCTCAACTTCTGCTTCTTATCGAGGAGCAGTCAATGTTCCCTTCCAAGCTAATCAACAAAAGGAAGATTATTTAACTGAATCAACAATGTCTGAAACTGAAGTTTCAACTGGACAAGACGAAAACTGGGCTGGAGATTCAGAGGGTCAGCTTACCATTGATGTTTACCAAACTGAAAACGATATTGTTATCAAGTCCACTATCGCCGGCGTAAAACCGGAAGATTTGGATGTTTCTATTAATAATGATATGGTGACCATCCGCGGCGAAAGAAAAAATGAGGAAAAGATTGAAAACGAAAACTATTATTATCAAGAGTGCTATTGGGGAGCCTTCTCTCGATCAGTTATTCTGCCCGTCGAGGTGATAGCCGATAAGGCCGAAGCTTCTATGAAAAATGGAATCTTGACTATTCGCCTTCCTAAAGCTGATACGACCAAAACAAAAAAGATCCAGGTACGGGGATTTTAGGTTTTTCAAGGTTTTATTTCGCAAAGGCGGGCTCTCTTGCCCGCTTTTTATTATTTCCTGTCTTATTTCCATGTTTCAGAATACAGAAACATTATTGCCTTTTAATATGCTTTAGCATTTAGCAGGCAAGGCAAAACTTTTTTACAAAAACAATGCATTCTTAAAATATTTTTACTCGCCAAAAATTTCCTCAAGAAAATTTTCAGATTTAATTCATCGTATTAGCTTGTAAAGTCTAATATTTTCAAGTATTCTTATTATAATGAAACGCAAAATACTCTTTGCTATTGTTGTTGTTTTGTTTTTATCGACAATTACTAAAGCCCAAGAAGAAAATCTTGGTAATTTTTCAGCGGACAGAGTGCAGGAAATAATTAACTCTCCAATTTACCTTCACTTTGGCGGACAAAAATTTGCCATTGGTAAAGAAGATCTTCTTCGGTGGCTCAAAATTCGATCTTCTCTTAAAATCAATCCGAATTATCAATCCGAAGTGGAAAATATAAACTTTTCCCCGATCAGCGATCCAAACCTGGCTGTATTTTTTCATTTTCTTACTCAAAGACGGGATCGCTACCACACCAAAATATCAATCCAGCTCTCCATCAATAAAGACAATCTCAAAAAATATCTTGAAAATGTTCAAGATAAGACTCGTATTGCGCCCGAAAACGCCAAACTAGCTTTTTCAGAAGGAAAAGTTTTTGTTCTTACTCCCAGCAAAAATGGCCTTGAGATAAATCCCGAAAAAAGTTCTGAAAAAATCCGCTCGGAGCTGAAAAAAAACCCTTATCTAAAAAATATCGAGGTCGAAACAAACTTTTTACCACCCGAAATTTCAAGTTCTAACATTGAACAATATGGTATCAAAGAATTTCTAGGTTCAGGAGTCTCCAATTTTCGCGGCTCGCCTAAAAACCGGATTCATAACATCAGAGTCGGCGCAGCTAAATTTAACGGAGTACTAATAAAACCCGGTGAAGAATTTTCTTTTCTCAAAACCCTAGGCCCAGTTGACAAATCAACGGGATATCTTCCCGAGTTAGTTATTAAAACTGACAAAACTGTCCCTGAATACGGGGGCGGAATGTGTCAAGTCTCAACTACTTGTTTTCGAGCGGCTCTCAATGCTGGTCTCAAAATCACAGCTCGCACCAATCATGCTTATCCAGTGCAATATTACGCTCCTCAGGGAACTGACGCCACGGTCTATATACCCAGCCCAGATTTGCGTTTTATAAATGACACTCCCGGATATATCCTTATCCAAACCCACATCGAGGGCACCCAACTCACCTTCGATTTTTATGGAACCAGTGATGGCCGTCAGACAAAACTCATTGGACCAACTGTCACTTGGCGAGGAGAAGGAGGAGCTATGAAAACCGTTCTCTATCAAGAAGTTTATGATGCCAATGGAAATCTTATTAGAAGATCAGAATTTAAGAGCAATTACGATTCGCCTAACAAATACCCTCATCCCGGGGAAGAGAAAATAATAACTGAAAAACCAACTGACTGGTCGCAAAAAGAGTGGAAAGCTTATAAAAAAGCTCATGGGCTATAGACTAAAAGATTCCCAACAACAAACCCCAAAATCCAGATAAATGGTATTCTCAACATTCCAGTAACCTGGACTCTAAAACGAACTACCACCCGAGCTGCAACCAGTTGCAGAATATTAAAAAAATCAATACAATGTCTTGTATTTTGAAAATGGAATTCTATGATATCTGATGCTTGAAAATTGAAATTTGAAAATTGAAAATATTGACTTAAAGTCAATATTTTTCTATACTTTTTAAATGTAATTAGAATCAAATACTTCTTCTTTCTTGCTAGTGAAGTTTTATCTAGCTCACCCAGCGCAACGTCCTCGTAGTTCAACAGCTGGAATACCGGCCTTCTAAGCTGACTAGTCTGACCCGCGTCCCTCGCCTTTTCGACTCCCCATAGCTCAATGGACAGAGCGGGAGCCTTCTAAGCTCTAGATGTAGGTTCGATTCCTACTGGGGAGAATAAAAGGTGAGGGATGAAATTCCTGACAAGAGCAACGAAAGTGCACAGATAGAGCGATCATTTCCTACTTCCTGCTGGAAAATAATAAATTTTGCGCCGTTAGCTCAGCTGGTAGAGCAGTGGCCTCTTAAGCCAACGGTCGGGGGTTCGATCCCCTCACGGCGCACTAAAAATCATCAGATAACAGTATTCGTCCTTTCGGCCACCGAAAGTCTAATAAAAATAATCATTATTTGGATTCGTAGTAAGGAAAGGGATATTAAAAAAAATAAAAAATTCTACAAAATAACTTTGGTCTCAACAGAAGAATCGAAAAATCAGCTTAAAAAATTCAAAAAAATTTTATGGCGAGCATCGTTCAATGGCAGGACATTGGGTTGTGGTCCCAAGAATAAGGGTTCGATTCCCTTTGCTCGCCCCAAAAATACCCACTCCTTGGAGTATTTTTTATTTGACCACCTTGAACTAAAAAGCTAAAATAAAATTAGCCGTCATTTAGTGGTTTACTAAATACCCCTAAAAATTATCATAAAAAAATGAGCGAAGAACAAAAAAATCATCAGGCCAATCTTCTTATTGTTGAGGATGATGCCTTTATCAGCGGGCTTCTTCAAAAGAGATTTGCGCAAGAAGATTACGGCATATTCAATGCCACCAATTCGGAAACTGCCTTGGAGATACTTAAGAAAAACAAAATTGATCTTATTCTCCTTGACATCATTCTCCCTGGAGTAGATGGAATTACTTTTCTTGAAAATCTTAAAAAAGACTCCGTTTTCAAGGATATTCCAGTGATAATCACTTCTAATTTGGGTCAGCCCGAAGAAATTGAAAAGGGTTTTCAAGCCGGTGCCACTGATTATATTGTAAAAGCTAATACCACCCCAGCTGAAATAGTGGAAAAAGTAAAAACTGTCCTGAAAAAATAATTGCATACCACAGATTTATCTCCTCGAATTACAACCATTACAGGAAGATACTTGTGACATTTGGGATGCTCAGGATAGATTATTCCTTCTGATCTATAAAAACAGTATTCCATGAATTTGCCTGACTGATAATAGGCAGGCGCTCATGGTCCTCTCGTATACGGAATGAAAGAGAAAATAAAAACAGAAGAAATAAAAACTAGTTTAAAAAAATATGAAACAGGAGGTTCCTTTAGTATTTTAATATTTCTCTCGGGTCTTCTAATTATCAATCTTGCTTGGTTTTTCTCCTCGAGCTCGAGAGATAATTATTACCTGACTTTTTTGATCACTAGCCTTTTAAGCCTTTTACTAGGCTTTTTTTTAATCTTCCAAAATCGGAAATTTGCTATTAAGCTCCAGAAAGAAAGGCTAGAAATGGAAGATTTTTGTCGAAGAAGAATTACTGAAGAAAATGAGGATATGAAAAAATACACTCAAAAACTGGAAGAGGCAAACAAAAAATTGCAAAAAACCAATCAAGAATTTATGGAAACAACCAAAAAGCTCTTTGAAAGAGAAATGGAGCTTACCCAAGCCAACAAGAAACTTCAGGAAATTGATAAAATAAAAACCGACTTTGTTTCCGTAGCTGCCCATCAGCTCCGAACACCTCTTACTGGAATAAAATGGTCGTACTTAACTCTTCTTGAAAAAGAAACGGGTCCTCTTAACTTCACTCAAAAAGAAATCGTTGAAAAGGGTCTTGAAACAATTGATTACACTATTTCTGTTATAAATGATCTTTTGAATACGGCTCGCCTGGAAGAAGGAAAAGCCGAATTTAATTTCACCGTTCAGCCCATCGGTCCAATTATAAAAGAAATAATTAGCCAGCATCAACCTACCATTAAAGAAAAAGAAATAGAAATGGAGATTGACGTTCCTCTCTCCTCCTCTTTTTCGTTTAAGTTCGATAAAGAAAAAATTGCCGTCGTTTTTGACAATATTCTTGCTAACGCGGTTAAATATACTCCTCCTAAAGGAAAAATAAGCATAAAATCCTTCCGAAGAGAAAAAGACGTCCAATTCAAAATTTCCGATACTGGCATTGGTATTCCTAAAAAAGATATTGACAAGGTATTCTCAAAGTTTTTTCGCTCAAAGAATGCTGTTAGCTTTGAAACTTCTGGATCGGGATTAGGACTTTATGTCGCTAAAAATATTATTGAAAGACACGGCGGAACAATCACTCTCGAAAGCGAGGAAGGCAAAGGAACTACTTTCATCATAACCCTTCCTATTTCGTGAAAAATAGGCTGAATTCTGAATTAAATTCGGAGTTCTAAAATTGAATTACTTAAGCCACAAGAAATTGCCGTATATTAAAAGGAAAATAATAAAGGAAGCTAGACTTCCTTTTATAAGTTATAAGCTAAAATGAAGCTCCCTAAACTTCCCTACTTGCCAGCAAAGAAGTCAGATACTCTATCTTCACTCGCTCATCTTTACATCCTCGGCAAGACTTTCACCCCGCTCCTCCCAAGAGGCGGAGCAGGTCTGCAATCCCCTACCGACCCGCCCGCATTTGCCTATGCCCTCGTCAGGACTCGAACCTGAAATTTTTGGTCCGAAGCCAAACGTGATATCCATTTCACCACGAGGGCACAACTAAAATAACTTAAACAAAAAACGGCCGAAAGGTCAAGGATTTTTCTAAAGCTCGGCTTTTTTCCTTCCCCGACTATTCGTCGGGGAATTCCTCAAAGCCAAGCTTTATCAGAATCCTTCTGGAAAAAAAATGTCCCGGCCGGAAAAATTTTCTCTCTTTTCCATTTTTTCTCGGCGGCTGTTTCTGATTTCGAGTACTTTTTTATACCTCTCCTTATCGAACGGCAAAACTGACTGCTCGCTAATATAAGCTCTCTTCTTTTCTTCGCTCCACTCAGTATTAATAATATACCTTTTCCAAATTAAAACTGCATAAAAAGAAGAAAGGAAGATCATCATTAAAAAAAACCAACGAGAAAAAAAATGCAAAAGTTTCTGAAGTCTTTCCTTCATTACTTGAGATGCTTTTGTTATTTTTTCTTTTTTTTCAGTTTCCATATTTATAATATTTGAAGTGATCAAGTTACCCCTGTAAAAAACTGACGTTTTTATATTCCAAGCAATACATTTGCTCAAGTCATTTTCATCTTAATAACGAAACGCTTTCCATTAAAATCTTCAATTAAAATCAGCTAAATTTCTAATCCTGAGTATAAACAACAAAGGTCATTGTCATCCTAATATTCTTTTCATCCGGATTTTCATTTTCGGAAGAGGAGGTTGTATTCATTGAAGAAGGTCCCAATACCTCTCCTGCCGTCAATTTTTTCTCTCCTGAATAAATATCAATGATTAGCGGCTGGACAAAATAAGGCATATTTTCAAATTTTTCAAAAAAATCAACGAGGGCTGAAAAATGACCTACGACTTCAATAGAGAAAGCTGGATAATTCTTGAGAGAAGCGAGGTCATCCTCCTTCTCTTCTTTTTTATTTTCGTCTAAGGAAGTTTTGGACTGGTTTTTACTTTTGGTCTCTTCCAAATCATCAGTATCTTGACTTTTTGACCCACTAGTTTTCTTTTTTTCAAACTTTATTTTTTTTATGTCGACCGGCTCTATCTTTATCGAACAAGAAGTGTCTCTGGCAATCTTTTCCACTGTTACTAAAAAGGGAAGGTATTCATCTTTCTTAATCAGCATTGAGCTTAAATTATTTTTTTCTTCTTCAAGATTGGGCAATTCTTTTTTTAATTTCGATATCTTGTTCCTTTTCTCTTCAAGAATAAAAGAGTTGAGTTTTTCTTTTTGATAATTCTCAAAAGATTGCTTCACTTTTCCTCCTAAAAAGAAAATTACCAGCCAAGCTAAAAGTAAAACAACAATGACCGTCGCTAAAGAATATATTATTATTTTATTGAATTTCTCCTGCATAAAACAAAAGCTAAGGCTGGTTGAGATATTTTTTATCAACATCAAATTCCACTGTAAAGGAAATATCCTTCGGAGAAACAAGGTTTGAAACCGGAGAGTTGAAATTCTTAAAATAATCTTTCCTTAAGCCTTCCTGAAAAGAAAGGAAATCTTCTCTTGTTTTAGCAAAACCTGTTAGCCTCACGTGTTCCTTTTCAATGTGGATATTCGTTATTTTTACTCCCTCCGGAGAAACGGCTGAAATGAGCCTAAGAATCTTTCCCCAATAGAAAACTTCTTGCGAGGTTTTTACTATTTTTTGAGATATAGAATCAACAGTTCTGAGAAGATTTTCGGATTCCTCAACTTCTTTTGTCGATCCATGTGGATAAACTTTCATTTCTTCCTTCACTGCTTTGAGATTTATATCAAGTATAAGCAGTGC
>CAZHTL010000005.1:0-4233 GCA_964535415.1 uncultured Bdellovibrionales bacterium
GGGGAAGCAAAACGGTATCCTCCGCGGAAGAAATAGACAATGCCAATGATTATGATGACAATAACTGCAACCACTATCCAAATCGTGAAGTTTTTTTCGAGGATGTACCATTTTTGCTTTTCCCCTGTTGATTTTTCTTCCATAATTTTGAGCTTAATTCTTGATAAATCTTGTAGTTTCTTTTATTATGTATCATGATACGCTGTAAAAATATTACGATCTTTACCGTAAAAATTATTTCAAAAATGTCAAAGTATTGAGAAGTTTTTCGTCAGGATTATAAACTTCGACCGTGATTTCTTTTCTGCTAAATCCTTACGAATCCAAAACTATCCTGAATTTGGCTGGCGTATTTGGCTACTTCGGTTTTAGGAGGATCGTAATTAAAGGAATCCGAATTCACGAAAACAAATTTGGTGGCTTTTAGTCTTCTGACAAGGTCTCCACTCTTTTCAGATTAAGCATTAAAATAACGCAATCCACTTCTCCAATTGTTCCAAAATTTCTTTCTCATCTCCTTTCATTGGAACTCCCAAGATTTTCACTTTCTCCAATTTTCCGATTTTTTGGAGAAGTTTTAGATTGAACGCCAAGCCTAAATCGTGAAGGGAGTATCTTTTTTCGATCTTGAGTTGGTCGAGGTTTTCAATAAGAGTAACTTTTTCTATTCCTTCGACGCTGTCAATAATAACGAGTTCCCGGTTGACTGGTTTGAGATTTTCGTTTGGATCAGCGATCATAAAATCAATTTCTGGAAAAATTTTTTTGAGTTGCGGCGCTAGCTTCAGGGGCAAATTATCAAAATCTAACATTGGATTGCCGAAAATATAGATTATTTTTCTTTTGCCTGGCATAATGAAGTTGATTTTATGAAAACAGATATTTTTGATGTCCAAATAGATCAAAAGAAGACGGTTTTGGCTTTGGGTCCGGAATCGGTTGGAAATTTTTCAGTTTATAGGCGCGGAAAGATTTATTTTTTCCAAACTGAATTGGATTTACTTGACGAGAATAATTATGCTTCTTTTAAAAAATCCGTTCTTAGTTTTCTAAAAAAGAAAAAAATACAGCCCGATGTTATTCTAACAGATTTGCATCCCCAATATAGAACAACTATTTTAGGAGAGCTGATGACTCGGGAATTTAAAGCGAGAAATATGAAAGTTCAGCACCACCTAGCTCATATATTTTCGGCGTTAGGTGACAAAATTGTTCGGGATGCTTCTTGCGAATTACCGGATGCTTTTTACGGTATTGCAAGTGATGGAACCGGGTACGGACTAGATGGAAAAATTTGGGGTGGAGAGGTCTTTAAGTTGGAAAGAATAAAATGGAAAGTAAAAAGCGCGAAAAGAATCGGACACTTGGAAAACCAAGTATTGATCGGCGGCGACTTGGCGGTCAGAGAACCGGCCAGAATGTTAATTAGTATTCTAAGCAAATTATTGGAGAAAAAAGAAGTTTATCAACAAGTGAAAAAATATTATTCCCGCGATCAATTTGAAATTCTTTATCATCAGAAACAATCTAAATTTAATTGCGAAGAAACTTCCAGTACGGCTAGAGTTTTGGACGCGGTTTCAGTTTTGCTGGGGTTTTCGGGAAACATAAGAAAAAGAAAACATGGACCGGCTTTATCTCTTGAGAAAAACTCCACATGTTCCTACAGATTAAAGCCAAGAATAATTTACGACGGCGCAAAAGAGAGTCACGTTCTTCTAACTACACCCCTTTTTCAATTTTTACTGAAGAATTTTCAAAAAGACAAACGTAAATTGGCGGCAACGGCCCAACTCTATATTGCTCAAGGACTTTATGAAATAGTAAAAAGAGTCTCTGATGTGCCGGTAGGCAAAAAAAATACTTTTTTTGCAGGAGGAATGGCTGACAATAGGGTTATGTCGTCTTTTTTATCCTCGAAAGGATTTCATATAAGTGAAAAAATACCTCGGGGAGATGCGGGTTTGTCTTTCGGTCAAATTTTTTACTACCTGCTTTCTTTCTGATGACTAACAAATCCGGGGAATAAGTTTTCCTTCCGGAATTTCAATTTTTCTTAAAGTTCCTAAAACCGTTTTAAGGTAAACACCTTTTCCTTTTTCTACTTTTCCTATAATTCCCGCTTGATGGTTGAATTTTTTTAGGCGGTCAACTACTTTTTTTACTTGATGAGTCGGTACCGTGGCGACAAATCTTCCTTCCGAAGGAAGAGCTAATTTATCAATTCCCAAAAGATTGGAAAGGGCGGCAACTTCTTTTGGAAAGGGCAATTTTTCTTCGTCAAGAATAATTTTCACGTTTGATTTTTCTGCTACTTCATTGAGAACGGCGGCTACTCCTCCGCGAGTGGGATCTTTGGCAGAAGTGAGAAAAGGAGCTACTTTTTTGATTTGGGGATTTAAGGGCTGGCAGTCACTTTTGATTTCACGAAGAGAACCAAATCTTTTTGCCAAAAGAGCGGCACCGTGTTTTCCTAGTTCTCCGGAAGCTACTAACATATCTCCTGGTCTGGCACCTTCACTTGAAAGAACAAATTGAGCTATTCCTATCCCGGCGGTGGTAATTTCAATTTTATCAAGCTTTCCTTTTTCAATGACCTTGGTATCCCCGGTTACTATGGGAATTTTCTCTTTTTGTGATACTTGATTGATAGAGCCGATTATTTTTTGGAGATCTTGCCAAGAAAATCCTTCTTCAATCACTAAACTTAAAGAAAGCCCTAAGGGCTGAGCACCCATCATGGCCAGATCGTTGATGGTTCCGCAGATAGCTAATTTTCCGATGTCTCCGCCGGGGAAAAAAATCGGGTCCACGATAAAAGCGTCGGTAGTGAAAACCAAATTTTTTTTTCCCCATTTGAGAACGGCCCCGTCATCGTCCGTGTTTTTCCAGTGGGACTTTTCTTTTAAAATTTTTCTGATTTCATCAATGAGCTCCACTGATTTTTTGCCTCCGGAACCATGAGCAATTTCTATCCCTTTTATGTTTTTTTCACTATCATTTCCCATATTTGTATTCTATATAACAAGTTCCTTCAACGGAAACCATACAAGGCCCTTGAGGATTTTCCGGCCGGCAAATTTTGGCAAAAAGAGGACATTCTTGCGGACGGCGCATTCCTTGAAGAATTTTTCCGCATTGGCAAACATTGGACGAAAAAGTTATATTTTTTCTTATTTTTTTAAGGAGTTTGGAATAGACGTATTCGGCGTCTTGCTTTTGGTATTTTTTTCTTAATACCAAACCTGACTTTTTAATCTTTCCTAAACCACGCCAAAGAGCGTCTTTGACTTCAAAAACTTCTTGGATTATTTTTTGAGCGCGCTTGTTGCCTTCTTTTTTGACGACTCGCTTATATTCGTTTTGAACCTCAAATTTTCCGCTTATTATTTGGTCAAGGAGCCAAGAGATGGCTTGGAGAACGTCTTTTGCTTCAAAACCGGCTACCACTTGGGGAGTCTTGAGACTTTCATAGATTTTCGTGCCGGTGATGGCGCTGACATGGCCGGGATTAATAAAACCGTCTATTTTAAGTTCTTTGTTTTCTAAAAGTGCTTCCATAGCCGGGAAAAACTTTTTGTGGGTTGAGTAAACGATTAATCCTCTTTTTACTGCCCAAGCCGTCATAGGAGCGGTGGTTTCGAACCCTAATCCCCAAAAAACCAAATCGGGTTTTTGATTTTTTAACTTAAGCGCCTCTTCTACGTCGTAAACCACATAAATATCTATTTTGTGCTTCCCGTTTTTTTTAAGCAAAGCAGAAGTATCAAAAATTTTGAGGGTGTCTCCGTAAGTAGCGATGGGAATGCCGGCCATAGCTAACCCGGCAATGGACTCAACATCCTCTTGGCTGGTAACGCAAACCGGACACCCGGGACCGGCGATTAAGGATAAATTTGAAGGGAGAATTTTTTTTATATTGTATTCAGCGATTGTTTGCGAATGGGTGCCGCAAAGCTCCATAAAGGTCAATCGGCGGCCGACAAAAGAAGCTTTTTTCTCAATTTCTTTGATTATTTTTTGAAATAAAGGTTTCATGTTAAAGGAGAATTGATTGAACTGCCTTGATCATTTGGGTTTACTTTTTCAATAGCAAATCCGGCGTGAACAACAACCCAATCACCCAAAGAGACATTAACCAAAGAAATGTTTATCTCTTTTCTGAAACTTTGAAAATCAACTATCGCTTTTTTTCCTTTTATTTCAATGATTTTACCGGGTGTGGCAAGGCAC
>CAZHTL010000006.1:0-9280 GCA_964535415.1 uncultured Bdellovibrionales bacterium
CTATTAAAAATTGGAAATTGGTTTATTGAAATTAAAAATTCATTGTAAATCCGTCTGAATAAAGTTCATTTCGGGCAGGTTGAAAATTGATAATTGAAAATTGTATCAATAATTCTCTTTTATTTCGCGCGACGTTAAAAATCATATCCCGTCGACGACGAAATAAAGTGAGAACTAAAAAAACATGGCAGTTGATCCAAATGCAACCCAAGAAACAGTTCAAAACTTCTTCGGAAGTCTTGAGGCGGCAAAAGCTGTGGCGGCGGCTATTGCCATTGGAGTGGGCGCTATTGGTCCAGCGCTTGGAATTGGCAAACTAGCGTCCAAAGCTATGGAAGCCATTGGCCGCAATCCGGAAGCGGCGCCCAAAATTCAAACAGCGATGATTCTGGCGATTGCTTTCACAGAAGCAATTGCGATTTACGCTTTAGTTGTTGCTCTTATCATCAAGTTCGTTTAGTTGTTTTTGGAGGGGGAGATATTGATTTTTATCAATGTTTCTCCCCTGCGAATTTTCAATTTTCGATCTATTGCGAACTTTATTCAGGCGGCTTTATAGTTAATTTTCAAGTTTAAAATAATTGAAAATTTTTAATCTATGTCCGAACTCGTTTCAAAACTTGGCATCGACTGGAAACTTCTTATTGCTCAGATTGTCAACTTTTTAGTGCTTCTTTTTATTTTGTATAAATTTGCCTACGGACCAATTCTGACAATACTTGAAAAACGGCAAAAAAAAATTGAGAAAGGTTTGGCAAGGGCAGAGGAAGCTCGAAAAAAGCTGACCGAGAGTGAAGAAAAACAAAAAGAGATTCTACGAAAGGCTCGAGAAGAAGCCAAGGATATTGTAGAAAAGGCACGCTTGCAAGCAGAGAAAGCAAAGTCAGAAATTTTGTCTCAAGCAAAAGCGCAGGCAGAAAAAATTATTGTCAATGCTAAAGAGGAGATAAAAATGGAAAAAGAAAGAACTATTGCCGAAATCAAAGCTGAAATTGGATCTCTAGTAGTTGCGGCGACAGAAAAAATTGTTGGAGAAAAGATAAATACTGAAAAGGATAAAGATTTAATTGAGAAAATTCTGAAATGATAAATTTGAAGTTTTGCCTCGAGTATACTCGAGGTGAAATCTCAAGTGAAATTGAAATGAGAATAACTCCTAAACAATATGCCCAAACTTTATACGAAATAACCGATGGAAAATCAAGGTCCGAAATTGAAAAGTCAATTGCTGATTTTGCACGGTTCTTGCATAAGAATAGAAAAGATAAGCTAGTAAATGAAATAATAGGACAATTTAGAAAGATTTATGATCAAAAGAAGAAGATTATTGAATTCGAAGTTATAACAAGAGAAAAATTGGACAAAGCACTTGAAGAAAAAATAAGGCATTACCTAAAGGGAAAATACAAGGCAGAGGAAGTAATTTTGAAAAATGTGATTGACGAAAGTATAAAAGGAGGAGTTATGATTAAAACTGGAGATGAGGTGATAGACGGTAGTGTAAGAAGAAAACTAGAGGAGTTAAGGAAAATAATCGCGTAAAATTTTCAATTTTCAATTTCCAACCTGCCCGAAATAAATTTCACTTAGGCGATTTTACGGTTAATTTTCAATTTACATTTCTAAATTTTCAATTGAAAAATTGATAATTGATAGTGAAGTTTTAATTAATAACTGAAAATTGATTATACTTGCCTGAGAGAAACTCGCCTCGGGCTGGTTGGAAATTGAAAATTAATTTTTGCAAATTATTATGAATCAAAAAGACTTTATAGTAGAAACTCTCAAAAAGCAGATTTCTAGCTTTCAGGCCGAAGCCAAAACCGAAAAAGTCGGGCGGGTGATTGAAGTGGGGGACGGCATCGCTCGTGTGTCGGGGCTTTCCAGCGCGCTGGCCAGCGAAATGCTCGAATTCATTCCTAACGATTCTGACAAGAGTCGGACTCTCGTCAAAGGGGTGGCGCTCAATTTGGAGGAGGATCAAGTGGGAGCGATGATTTTGGGAGAGTATGAGAATATAAAAGAGGGAGATACGGTAAAAACAACGGGGAAAATTCTTTCTGTTCCAGTTGGCGAAGGTATGATCGGAAGAATTATTAATCCTCTGGGGATAGCCATCGACGGAAAAGGTGAAATTAAGACGGATAAATTCTATCCCATTGAAAAAATCGCGCCGGGAGTGATCGCTCGCGAGTCAGTGAAACAACCTCTTCAGACTGGCATTAAGGCTATTGACTCAATGATTCCAATTGGAAGAGGACAAAGAGAACTTATCATTGGCGATCGCCAAACGGGAAAAACAGCTTTGGCTATTGATACGATCATTAACCAGAAGGATCAAAATGTGATTTGCATCTATGTGGCTATCGGTCAAAAAGAATCAAAGGTGGCTAGAATTGCGGCGGAATTGGAGAAAAATGGAGCTCTTGACCACACAATTATGGTTGTTGCCGGCGCCTCGGATCCCGCCTCCTTGGTTTTCATTGCTCCTTATGCCGGTTGCGCGATTGGCGAATATTTTATGGATCAGGGAAAAGATGTTTTGGTGGTTTATGATGATCTTTCCAAACACGCTTGGGCCTATCGCCAAGTTTCCCTTCTTCTCAAGCGCCCGCCGGGACGGGAAGCCTATCCCGGAGATATATTCTATCTCCACTCGCGGCTCTTGGAGCGGGCGGCAAAGCTCAATGAAAAACAGGGAGGAGGCTCGCTGACCGCTCTTCCGATCATTGAAACTCAGGCTGGCGATGTCAGCGCTTATATCCCCACTAATGTTATTTCCATCACGGACGGCCAAATTTATCTCGAGTCGGATTTGTTTTACAAAGGTGTTCGGCCGGCGCTTAATGTGGGACTTTCAGTTTCCCGGGTCGGATCAGCCGCGCAAATCAAAGCAATGAAAAAAGTAGCCGGAAAACTGCGGCTTGATCTGGCTCAATTTCGGGAGCTTGAAGCTTTTGCCCAATTTGGATCGGATCTGGATGAGACGACCCGTCGGCAGATTGAGCGAGGAAAAAGAACGGTGGAAATTTTGAAACAAGACCAGTACGCGACAATGGCAGTTGAGAATCAAGTAGCGATTCTTTATGCGCTTACTAATGGATACTTGGATGATGTGGCAGTGGAAGATGTTCAGAAATGGGAGTCCGAATTTCACCAATATATGAAGGATATGAAAGGTGATGTTTTAGAGCTTATAAAAGAGAAAAAAGAACTAACAGAAGAAGTTGAAGAGGTTCTCAAGAAGGCGATTGAAGAGTACAAGGAAGTTTATGGAAAAAAGTAATTAAAGACTAAAAGCCAAAGTTCAAAAGTTAAGATTGCAGAGCAAAGCTTAAAACTAGCTTATAAAATTTTGATTTTTTAGAAATAATCCCATGGCTCAGGGGTCTCGTGAAATACGGCGCCGAATCAAATCGGTTAACAATACCAAAAAAATCACTCGCGCCATGGAAATGGTGGCGGCGTCAAAAATGCGCCGGGCGGTGGCGGCAGTTTTGTCAATCCGGCCTTATGCTCACAGCGCTTGGAGTATCCTCACCAATATGGCGCGGGCTTTTGAAAATTATCCTCTTGATCTTCTTGAAGTCCGGGAAGTGAAGAAAATTTGTCTGATTTTAATAACCTCGAATCGGGGTCTTTGCGGCGGTTTCAATTCTCACATTATCCGGAAAGTTTTTGAGCAGGTCAAAAATCCTCATCAGCTCAAGGTGAATCGAATGGGAACAAAAAGGATTGAATCAAGTATCCCAGACGATCAAATTGAAATTGATTTTATCACTATTGGCAAAAAGGGAGCGGCGGCGGTTCGGAAATTAGGGAAAAATATTGTAGCCGCTTTTGATGATCTGGCTTATCTTCCCTCCGTGGAAGATGTACGTCCCTTAGCAAAAATTGTGATGGATGATTACGGCGCTAAAAAATATGACAAAGTAGTGATTGCTTACACAGATTATATTTCCGCCGTTGTTCAACAGCCGAAATTCCGCCAGCTTCTTCCAATTTCCAAAATAGACATTGAAAAGCAACTAGCCGATATGGACGTTTTAGCTAAAGAATATGGTTTAGAGGAACCTTCCATGGAATATAAAGTTGAGCCGGATGCCAAACAGGTTTTGGAAAATATTTTGCCTCGCTTGGTGGAAATGCAAATTTATCATGCAATTCTGGAATCAAATGCCTCTAAAGAATCGGCTCGAATGGTGGCTATGCGAAATGCCACTGAAGCGGCGGAAGAGATGGTTGCGAATCTGACGCTCATTTTCAATCAATTGCGTCAAGCCAGCATCACCCAAGAAATTGCAGAAATCAGCGCGGGACGGGCGGCTTTGGAGAGCTAAAGAATATTCCCTACATTATTCTTTCGAGTATTGATAAAATTTATAATTTAAATTGAATCAAATTAAAAGCTCAAAGCATAAAATAATAAACGCAAAATGCAAAACGCAAAGTGCAAAACGAAATCGAAAAACGCAAAATATTTTTAAAAAATTTTGCCTTTTGCGCTAAAAATAAATTTTGCGCTTTGAGCTAAAAAATTTATGAATGCTGGAAAAATATCTCAAATTATTGGTCCGGTAGTCGATGTAGAATTTGAAAAAGAATTGCCGGAAATATATTCAGCTCTCGAAGTTAAGCTCGAAGGGAATAATAATAAATTAGTTATGGAAGTTCACCAGCATCTCGGCGGCAACAAGGTTCGGACGATTGCGATGGGTTCAACAGACGGGCTTTGCCGCCAAATGGAAGTGGTTGACACAGGCGCGCCAATTTCTGTTCCGGTGGGTCCAGAGGTGCTGGGTAGAATGTTCAATCTTTTAGGCGAGCCGATTGATGGTCTGCCAATTGTTCAAGCAAAGAAAAAATATCCTATCCATCGTGCGGCGCCTCAATTTGTTGATCAGTCAACCGAAGCGGAAATACTGGAAACCGGAATTAAAGTGATTGACCTCATTTGTCCCTTTTTGAAAGGAGGAAAAATCGGTCTCTTTGGAGGAGCGGGAGTGGGAAAGACAGTTGTTATTCAAGAGCTTATTCGCAATATTGCTACCGAACACGGGGGGTATTCAATTTTTGCGGGAGTGGGCGAGCGAACTCGGGAAGGAAACGATCTTTATCATGAAATGAAAGAGTCAGGTGTTTTAGACAAAACTGCTTTGGTTTTTGGTCAGATGAATGAACCGCCTGGGGCGCGCCAGCGAGTAGCCCTTTCGGCTCTTTCGATGGCGGAATACTTTCGGGATGAAGAAGGAAAAGATGTTTTGTTTTTCATTGACAATATTTTTCGCTTCACGCAAGCGGGCTCGGAAGTTTCAGCTTTGCTAGGGCGAATTCCTTCAGCGGTAGGCTATCAGCCGACTCTGGCTGAAGAAATGGGAAGATTGCAAGAGCGAATTACTTCTACTAAGAAAGGTTCTGTGACTTCGGTGCAGGCGGTTTATGTTCCGGCAGACGACCTGACTGATCCGGCCCCCGCTACTACTTTCGGACATCTTGACTCTACTGTGGTTCTTTCCCGCTCTTTGGCAGAGTTAGGAATTTATCCGGCGGTTGATCCCCTTGATTCGACTTCAACTATTCTTGATCCCAAGATTGTTGGAGAAGAGCATTACACGGTAGCTCGAGGAGTGCAAAAAGTCCTGCAGAGGTACAAAGATTTGCAAGATATTATTGCTATTCTTGGGGTAGAAGAGCTGTCAGATGAGGATAAGCTCACAGTAAGTCGGGCTCGAAAAATTCAGAAATTTTTGTCTCAACCTTTCTTTGTTGCCGAGCAATTCACTGGGACTCAAGGAAAATATGTGAAACTAGCAGACACTATTCGCGGTTTCAAAGAAATCCTTGAAGGGCGTCACGATGACAAACCCGAGCAAGCTTTTTATATGAAGGGAAGTATTGAGGAAGTGAAATAAAAAGACCAAAGGCACAGAACGACAAAATGCCAAAAACTCAGAGACATAAAGCGGCAGGATTCCAAAAAATAAAGGCATAAATCCCAAAAACGAAAATTTCGTATTTTATGAAGTTTGAGAGTTATAATTCGTTTGGAATTTTGAGTTTTTGTAAAGTTTGTAATTTTTTATGGCTGGTAAAATTAAATTCAAAATAGTAACACCGGAGCGAGTAGTCTTTGAAGAAGAAGTGGATCAGGTTACCCTTCCTACTCAGGAAGGTGAGATTACCGTACTTCCCAATCATATCCCTCTCATTTCGGTCCTTCAGGCTGGAGAATTGGTGGCGAAAAAGAACGGCAAAGAAATTGCGATGGCTGTTTCTGGAGGAATGGTTGAAGTCCAGAAGAATGAATTGATAGTTCTGGCTGATACGGCAGAAAGAGCAGAGGAAATAGATTTAGCGCGGGCGGAGGAAGCTCGCCGGAGAGCGGAAAAATTGAAAGAAGAAAAAGTGCGGATGGATGAAACAGAATATGCGGCCGTTGCGGCGGCTTTGGAAAAAAATTTGGTGCGGATTAAAGTGGCAAAAAAGCATCTCACAAGACGCGGGATGAGAATTGAGTAAAAATGTCAAATGTCGAAGCTCAAATGTCAAAAACAAGGAGTTGATTGTCTTGCTGGCGAAACCGGGTCTCGGGACAATTTATTTTATAAAATGTTCACGAGCGAAGCGAGTACTAAAGATTTAACATTTGACTTTTGAGTTTTGACATTTAACTTATTTTTCTATGAAAACATTATTCAAATACAAAGATATCCATTTCTGTGGTGCTGTTGTCTTGGCTTGTATTGATTTTCGCTTTTGGAAAGAAACAGCAAAATTCGTTGAAGAGGAACTAGGGATCGAATCCTATGATTTTCCCAAACTTCCCGGTGCGGCTAAAGCGATCAATGAATGTATGAAGATCGAAGATTTGGCGATGAAATGTATTGGTGTTCCTTGTGAATTACACCAGGTGAAAAAAATTGTCATCGTGAATCATGCCGATTGTGGAGCTTATGGCGGAGCGGAGCGGTTTGCGGGGAATATTGAAGCGGAACAAAAATTTCACGAAGAGGAGCTCAAAAAAGCCAAAGCCAAAATCCTTTCTTTGTATCCGGAAAAAGAAATTGTCCTTGCTTACGCGAAGCTGGTGGATGAAGGAAAAAAGATAGAATTTATAAGGATGAAGTAATTCTCCAATGGGTGTAAAATAAAAAGGCGGGTTTATGGCCCGCCTTTTGTTTTCAGATCAAAATTTGATAATTAAACCTAAACAGGATTAGCTAGAAAACTTGTCTTTAAACTAGTAGTTAGTATACTGGTGTATATTATTTTAGTTATTCTTTTTAACTTTTAACCACGCTCCAAATCCCCGAGCATAAACTCACGGGAGATTCATAGAGCGGGCGAGTTCTGTTTTTTTTCATTTTTCATATATTGAAAGATTTTTTTATTTTTCTTGATAAAACCCTTGAATTGAGTTAAACTGGTGGGGTGAAAACTGGGAGTATGAAAAAATATAACCCGAGAATTATTGAGCCCAAGTGGCAAAAATATTGGGAAAAACATCCTCGTCTTTTTGCCGCTGATGAAAAATCCAAAAAGCCTAAGTTTTATTGCCTGGATATGTTCCCTTATCCCTCCGGAGACGGCCTTCATGTGGGACATGTGGAAGGCTATACGGCCTCGGACATCTATTCACGTTATCAGCGAATGAAAGGAAAAAACGTCTTGCATCCGATGGGCTGGGACGCCTTTGGCTTGCCGGCGGAAAATTTTGCTATCCGAACAGGAGTTCATCCGGCTAAATCTACTCGTCAGAATATCAAAACTTTCAAAAAGCAAATTAAAAGTCTTGGACTTTCTTATGACTGGTCTCGGGAAATAGACACCTCTTCCCCAGAATACTATCGGTGGACGCAGTGGTTTTTTTTGTTTTTGTATAAAAATGGGTTAGTTTATCGCCGGAGAGCCAAAGTGAATTGGTGTCCATCTTGTCAGACAGTGCTTGCCAACGAACAAGTCGAAAACGGCTTGTGTGAGCGATGCAAAAATGAAGTGATACAAAAAGAAATGGAGCAGTGGTTTTTCCGTATCACGGATTTTGCCGAAGATTTGATAAAAGGCCTTGATAAAATCGACTGGCCAGAATCAACCAAAACAGCGCAAAGAAACTGGATTGGGAAAAGCGAGGGGGCGAGAATTAAGTTCAAAATTCAAAACTCAAAATCCAAGATTTTGGAAGATTATTTTTTAGAAGTATTCACGACGAGGCTGGATACTATCTTTGGCTGTACCTATTGTGTTGTTGCTCCGGAGCATTCTTTGATTGAGAAATTAAAAGATCAAATTACAAACTTCAAAGAAGTTGAGAAATATATCACCGAAGCCAAAAAGAAAACAGATTTGCAAAGAACAGATTTGGCAAAAGAGAAAACAGGTGTGGGACTGAAAGGAGTGAAAGCCATCAATCCCTTCACTCAAGAAGCAGTCCCGATTTTTGTGGCTGATTATGTTCTCTCTACCTATGGCACCGGCGCGGTAATGGCCGTTCCAGCCCACGATGAGCGAGACTGGGAATTTGCAAAGAAATATGGCTTGCCGATAAAAAAAGTGATTGTTCCAGAAAAACTGCTGGATATATCAAGAAATCTGGAGGATGTAAGAGCTGGAGCTAAGACGGAGCCGCGAGTCAAATCCGAATGCTTTGTGTGTGATGGAGAATTGATCAATTCCGGAAAATATTCTGGTCTTTCTTCTCAAAAAGCTCGTGAGGAGATGGCAAAATGGCTTGAGAAAAATAAATTGGGTAAAAAGACTACGATATATAAACTTCGCGACTGGCTCATCTCGAGGCAGAGATATTGGGGTGCGCCCATACCCATCATTTACTGTCGTAAATGTTGGGAAAATTCCAAAATCCAAATTTCAAATTCCAGACTCAAGGAAAAGACTGCTGACGTAGCTTTTATCGAAGGCAAAGAGCACGCTATTGTTCCGGTGCCTGAAAAAGATCTTCCAGTTCTGCTTCCGAAAGTGAAAGATTATCGTCCCAGAGGAACTTCGCCGCTGGGGACAAATCCAAATTTTGTGAAAGTAAAATGTCCGGTCTGCAAAGCGGATGCCAAACGAGAGACAGATACAATGGATACTTTTGTTTGCTCTAGCTGGTACTATTTCCGCTTTGCGGATCCCAAAAATAAAAAGGAATTTGCCTCGTTGGCGAAAATCAAAAAATGGCTGCCGGTGGATCTTTATATTGGCGGAGCCGAACACACGGTTTTACATCTTCTCTATTCAAGATTTTTTACAAAGGTTTTGCAGAGGTACAAGTATATTGATT
>CAZHTL010000007.1:0-3386 GCA_964535415.1 uncultured Bdellovibrionales bacterium
TACTAGAACAATGACCAAAATAACCTTTGATTTTGTTTCCATCATTTTTATTTTGTCGAACATATTTTTATATGGTTATTAGTAACAAGGCTGTGAGCTGTGAGTTTGGTTGTGAATCATTCGTCATTAGATATTTTCCAATGACCCATGACCAATGATCTGTCCCACTACTAATGACCTAGTTACCAAAGACTAAAAATTACTTTTGGCAAACTGGACAAAAAAATGTCCCCCTTTGTCCCATTTTTTCTCTTTGGATAATTGTATCACATCTTGGACATTTTTTTCCAGCTCGGCGATAAACCTTCAAAATTTCCTGAAATTTCCCCGGCGCCCCAGCCGTGTCCCGATAATCACTATCAGAGGTTCCTCGCAGTTTTATAGCCTTTTTGAGAATTTTTCTGATGGCAAAAAACAGTTTTTTTCGCTCTTCAGGCAATATTTTTTCAGCGGGACGACTGGGCAAAATTCCAGCTTCAAACAAAATTTCGCTTGCATATATGTTTCCTATCCCGGCAATTTTGCTCTGATCCGTAAGAAGCAGTTTTATTTTTGTCTTGCGTCTATCCAAAATTTCATCAAGTTCTTTCAGCGTAAAATCCCGGCTCATTGCATCGACTCCTAATCTCCTGATCTCTTTAATCTCACCTACTTTATCCGTATCCACTAAAATTATTTTTCCAAACTTTCGAAGATCAGAAAACTCTAGCGTCCGCCCTGATTTGAGATAAAAAATGTGGTGAATATATTGATTTACTTTTTCGGAAAAATAATCTTTGCGATTTTTTTGGCATTTTGTCGCCCTGTCTCTTGGTGTTTTTACAAGAAGATGTCCTGTCATTTTCAGGTGAAGATAAATAGTTTTCCTATCAGACAAATTGATAAATATGTTCTTCCCAATCCGGCTGGCGCTCAATATTTTTTTGCCTTTAATCTCTCGGGTAAACTTCTCGATCGGCATTTTGACTGATTTTTTCCAGTCACTCCAAAAATCAACGATGGTATCGCCTTTTATTTTCCGATTTAGATCATCGACAATAGTTTGAACTTCGGGAAGCTCGGGCATAACGCTTTGTTTAAACCTAAAATTCAAAGCTAAAAAGCAAAAAAGAAAGTTCACTATTCTGCTTTGCAGGATTTTACCTTACATCTTATACTTGTCGATCAAACCCATATTCGCTTCGTTTCGCTTGAGATATATCAATGCGTAATCATCTTCATAAACTGGCGCCCATTCTGGATCTTCCCTAATAACTTTGAGAAAATTCATTCCCCAAGGGGTAATGTCATTTCGGTAAAAAAATACTACATTAAAATTATACTGCTGATCAACTTTTTTGAAAACATCTGCTTTTTCTTGCATTGGTTTGTAGACTTCACTGAAAAAAGAGTCGGGATAAGCTTCCGGGCGATTGTCCACAAAAACCTTCTCTTGAGGAAAAAGAAAAAAGATAAGATAACCGCCTAGGTCATAATTGTTGAAAATTGGTCCCTCGATGCTTTCTTTTTGAAAAAACTCAGCTGCTTTAGTTATCTCCGGCGCAAGTCCGATTCCTTTCTTTTCCCAACGTGTACTCAAGTATTCAAAATTTCCCCATGAGCCAACTACAACCAGTATTATATACAAAATAGCTATTCCTTTTTCTTTCGCTAAATTTTTCTCGCCTTCTTTTTGACCTAAAATGGAGTGAAAGTTATAAGCCAGCACCGGAAGAGTAAAAAATCCGAGAAGGGTAAAATTGCGAATAGCCATCCAGCCCAAAACTCCGAAGAATACAGAGAATATAAAGCAAGGAAGAGATATTTTTCCGCGATCTATCAAAAAGAGCAAAACGAAACTCGAAAATACCAAAGCCAGAACTATTTTTACAAGCGTAAAGTTGGAATTTACTATCCCGTAGTTTTCAACAAAATTGATTGGTTTATTCTCTACAATTGTATAGCCATAGTTTTTGAAAATTTTGAGCGGATAGAACAATCCTTCAAAATTAAAGGGGTTGGCCAAAGCCGCTAGAAAGACAAGAAGAAGAATAACCGTCAAAATTTTTATTCTCTTTATTTTTCTTGCAAACTCTTCGTCAGTCAGCCTTTGAAAAAGAATGAGAATTATCTCAGAAAGCCAAAAAACTCCCACCAAAAAGCCTCCCAGAAAAAAATAGACATGAAGATTTACCCAGAAAACTTGAAATGGCACAAGAAGAAGCCATTTCCAGCTTATTTTTTCCTGTAAGTATTCCCAAAGCAAAAAAAGAAAAAGCGCTGAAAGAAGAATGCTGAAAATCTCCGGCCTAATTTCCGTTCGCTCAGCTATAAGCGGAGCCAAGAAAAAAGCCAGAAGAGAAGCAAAAGTAAAATCGGATTCCTTGAAAGCGATATAGAAAAAAAGAGAGAAAGCGACTAAGCTCAAGAAAATATAGAAAAAAGAAAGACCGCTAAATCCAAAAAATTTCCAAAATAAATAGAAAATTACTCCTGATCCCCAGTGGTGATTTATAACTTTAAAATCCGGATGGGTGTAGGAATAATAATTTTCAAAAATCGGGGAGTTTTTTTCAGATAGATTAAAGTGGTTTTCAATTAACCATCTTCCGTTTTGAAGATGCCGCCCTAGATCGGCCGTCGTTAGATCGATTTTGCGCGCGTATAAAAAACCGATCCAAAAAAGGAGAAAAATAAAAACCCCCGACTTTACAAAAAGTTTTTTGTCTTTGTTCATAAAGCGCTCAGATAAAAACGAAAGGTGACTTAACTATACGTAAGTTTTTTGTAATTTACACTGTGTATTTATTTACAGTATACTAGATAACTGTAAACAGTTTCAATCTTTTTTCTCCAACAAATTCGCAAGTAGGAAATGAAGAGGATACTTCTTTTGAACCCATTTTCTAGAATAGGGTGCATCGCTTAAATATTCTTCCCTTTGCCTTTTACTTGCCTTTTTCCTGTATTTCATTATTGTCTTTCTGTACCCTCCAAAACCATTATTGAGCCAACGCTCAACATGAGTAATTGTGTTGAATCCGACTTTTAACCTTCTTCTTATTTCCTCATAACCAATACCCTCTAAAAGTAATTTGGCAATCTGAATTCGCCTCGAAATCATAACCACTTCACTTAAAGTTAAAAGGTCTTTGAAGAAATTTCTCACTTCTTCCCTAGTTTTTAGAAGCGAAACCATTGTATAGAATTCTCCTAGATATTTTTTCTTTTCAAGCTCTGAGAGTTGATTATACCTCACTTTCCCCGCCATATTTTTACTTTTAATACTTAATAATTTTTGTTTAAGCTAAGTTTTATCTCGTTTACAGTATACTAGATAACTGTAAACTAATCAAAAATTTATGCTGCTATTATTACTAGACAAATCTCCTATATTTCTCCCCAAT
>CAZHTL010000008.1:0-4786 GCA_964535415.1 uncultured Bdellovibrionales bacterium
AGTACTCCGAAGTAAACAAACGTAAGAAAAAAAATACTAAATTCCCAAATCACAATCGTAATTTATAATTAGAAACTCGCAATT
This sequence comes from uncultured Bdellovibrionales bacterium, assembly GCA_964535415.1. Taxonomy (GTDB): domain Bacteria; phylum Patescibacteriota; class Minisyncoccia; order Moranbacterales; family UBA11712; genus CAZHTL01. The sequence continues at coordinate 85 of CAZHTL010000008.1, forward strand.
GGCATAAAATTTTCAAAAATCCTTATTGCTAATTACAATAAATTAATTCAGCGCCTGCGACTTTTTACAATCTACTTTAATTAAAAAAATTCTTTTTTTCTGAGGTGCTGCCTTAGTTACGTACCAGAAAAGGTTTCACCTCAAGCCGTTTCGAGACAAAACCCCGATCTGTATATTACTAGAAGGAGCTGAAAACTACTTTTTAACTCTCCCGCCATAGCTTCATCCAGCTTATTAATTCAACTTTAGAGCTCCAATGACTGAAAAGTTTAATACCATCTATTTCATCTAAAAACTATTTTTCCATTCTTGGCTCCTATCTTTACTCGATCGCCTTCTTTTATTTTTTCCTCAATTATTCGAAGAGCTAATTCATCTAAAACCATATTCTGAATAGCGCGTTTCAATGGCCGTGCTCCAAAAATCGGATCAAAACCAACTTTAGCCAAAAGTTCCTCCGCGTCTTGATTCACTTCCAATTTAATATTCTTTTGAAGGAGTCGCTGATGCACCTTTTCCAACTGAAGTTCGATTATCTTTTTGATTTGCTCCTTGCCAAGCGGATGGAAAATAATAATCTCATCAACTCGATTCAAAAATTCCGGTTTAAATTTTTCCCGCAGAGATTGCATCACCTTTTCTTTCATTTCATCCTCGCGAAGAACCGTGTGCCTGTTTTTTCCATCCCGAAAGCCAAAATCCTGCATTTTGTAAATTATTTCTGATCCCACATTAGAGGTCATCACAATGACTGTGTTTTTGAAATTCACTACTCGGCCTTTGGCGTCTGTCAGCCGCCCATCATCAAGAATTTGAAGAAGAACGTTGAAAACATCGGGGTGAGCTTTCTCAATTTCATCAAAAAGAATAAGGCTATAAGGACGGCGGCGCACTTTCTCCGTAAGTTGCCCTCCTTCTTCATAACCAACATACCCCGGCGGGGAACCCGTGATTTTAGCCACCGAATGAGGCTCCATATACTCACTCATATCCACCCTAATCATAGCATTTTCGTCATTGAACAAGAACTCAGCTAGTGCTTTGGCCAGTTCTGTTTTCCCCACTCCGGTTGGGCCAAGAAAAATAAAAGATCCAATTGGCCGATTTTCTTCTGAGATTCCTGCCCGCGACCGGCGCAAGGCATTGGCCACTGCCCCTATGGCTTCATCTTGACCAACCACTCTTTTCTTGAGTATCTCTTCGGCCTTTGCCAGTTTCTCCATTTCTCCTTCCATCATCTTAGCTACCGGAATCCCTGTCCAGCGCGAAACTACTTTGGCAATATCCTCTTCTTCGACCTCCTCTTTGAGAATTGGGTTCTTTTTTTGAAGAGTAACTAGCTTTTTCTGCTCGGCTTTTATTTTTTTCTCAAGTTCTGGAATTTTTCCATAGCGAATCTCAGCCACCTTAGCCAATTCTCCCTTTTGCTCCATAATATCTGATTCGCTTTTTAGGCGGTCAATTTCACTTTTGTGAGATCTAATTTTAGAAATAAGTTCTTTTTCGCTTTTCCATTGCAGCTTCCAACTATCAACTTTTTCCTTTATATCAGCTAACTTTTTCTCAATTTCCTTCAGTCGAGCTTTTGAATCTTTGTCTTTTTCTTTCTTGAGAGCTTCTCTCTCAATTTCCAATTTTCTTTTTTGGTGTTCCAGATCATCAATTTCAGCTGGCAAACTGTCAATTTCCATCCGGAGCGCCGAAGCCGCTTCGTCAATGAGATCCACGGCTTTGTCAGGAAGATGGCGATCGGTAATATAACGATTAGAAAGATTAGCCGCCGCAATAATAGCACCGTCTGTTATTCGAACTCCATGATGAACTTCGTATTTTTCCTTAAGCCCCCGCAAAATAGCAATTGTATCTTCCACCGACGGTTCGCTGACATAAACTGGCTGAAAACGCCGCTCCAAAGCCGCATCTCGCTCAACATACCTCTGATATTCTTTGAGAGTCGTTGCTCCGATAACTCTTATTTTCCCGCGAGCCAAGGCGGGTTTGAGCATATTGGAAGCATCCATTGCTCCCTCCATCGCCCCCGCTCCAACCAAAGTATGAAGCTCGTCGATAAAAAGGATATAGTGCCCAGCCGATTTTTCCACTTCCTTGATAATCGCCTTAAATCTTTCTTCAAATTCTCCTCTAAACTTTGAACCAGCGAGGATCAGCCCCAAATCCAACACCAAAATTTCTTTTCCCTTCAGGTTTTCTGGCACATCACCAGCCACAATTCTTTGCGCCAAGCCCTCTACGATAGCTGTTTTGCCCGTTCCGGCTTCTCCGATCAGGACAGGGTTATTTTTTGTCCGACGAGTTAATACCTGCATTATTCGTCGGATCTCTTCCTCGCGGCCAATCACCGGATCAAGCTTTTTTTGAGCTGCCTCTCGAGTCAGGTTAATGGTATATTTTTCCAGCACTTGATATTTTCCTTCCGGGATTGGGCTATCCACTTTTTCATTTCCCCTGATCTCTTTCATTATTTTCAAGACTCTTTCTCTAGTGATTTTTTCTTCCTCTAAAATTTTTTTAGCTCGGCTGGTTACCCTAAGAAGAGATAAAAAGATATGCTCTGTGCTCACAAATTCATCTCCCATTATCTGAGCCTCACTGAAAGCTTCTTGAAGAACATTGGCCATTTCCGAAGAGAGATAAAATTGAGGAGCACCAGTTACTTTTGGTATTTTTTCAATTTCGCTAAAAACTTTTCTTTTCAGTTTTTCGAGATTGATTTCGAGCTTTTCAATGATTGTTGGAATAATACTTTCTTTCTGACTAAGGAGAACATAAAGAAGATGCAAAACATCCACCACGTTTTGCTGTTGATCTTGAGACATTTGCTGAGCTCCTTGAAGAGCTTCTTGAGATTTTATAGTAAGTTTATTAAGATCCATAGGGATTACATATAAAAGTCAAAAGCTTATTCATGTATTCGAGATTTCGCATTAAATAAATCGAAAAAAGTGACTAAGTAGTTTTTAGATTTTTGGTTTTCTTTTTAGCTTTTATTAGCACTCTCTCTACTTGAGTGCTAATTTACTATACTTTACACTCCTCCATTTTTTTTGTCAAATATTTATTATCTGCTATTTATTATCTGCCTGCCGTAAACCAGCTAAACCCTGCATCTCATTTTATCTTCCGCCCCATACCATATTACAAACAAAAACCTTTTCCGTCAAAAAAGGCTTTTTTTATTTTGCTTAATACTAAAAGTTAACTTATTTATCAATTGTTTTCACTGCAACCAGCTGGAGCAAAATAAAAGTATTCAGTTCCGAAGTAAATTTAGCCCCTAAAATTGAATTGTCTGATACGCAGCAGAACAAGAAGAACCAAAAAAAGTCATTGCTTATTCTCCTCCACTCACCAGCGGAACAAAAGCAAAGCCTGGATACTCAATTTCTCGAAAATCTTTTTCGGAAATTTTTTCCAAAAGCCAAAGGCTGTTTTCAACCGGAATAACCAACCGCCCGCCAACTTTCAATTGCTTTTTGAATTCCTTGGGAATTTCTTTTGCCGCGGCAGAAACTAAAATTCGATCGTAGGGCGCTTCGTTGATATAGCCGTGCGTTCCATCTGCGCAAATAATTTTCACTCGTCCGCCTTCGATGAAGTTATACTTACTTACATTATTGATTCCAAAACGGCAGAGTTCTTTTATTCTTTCTATCCCTATTACTCTCCCTTTCTCGCCAACAATATAAGCCAGAAGCGCTGTCGTCCAGCCGGAACCCGACCCAATATCCAAAACCTTGTCCCCCGGCAAGAGCTGCAACTTTTCCAACATAAAAGCCACTGTGAGTGGCTGAGAGATCGTCTGCCCCTGACCAATTGGAAGAGGAATATTGGCTTGCGCCGCGCTTTCCAGCTCTTCTGGAACAAAATCAACCCGTTTAATTTTCGAAAAAGCTTCAATTATTCGATCGGTTTTAAGATAGCCTTGATAAATTAAGTCTTTAATCAAAGAATTCATAGGGTCAAATCCGGTATCCAAATTTAAATGACAAAAACTTTATGTTTTGAATTTTGGGCAGATCGAGGTTTCCTAAAACAGTTTCTATGAATGGATTTTAGCTGTAAGTGGTAAAGGGTGTGAGTTCTAAAAATTCTAAATCCCAGATCCTAAATTCTAAATAACATCAAAGCCCCCAACGACCAAAATTGGAGAAATGTTTCGAAAGTTGTAATTTATTTCTTTTTATTAATGCCCCGCGACTTGTTGCGGCTTAAATAATTCAGTTTTAGAGTTCAGAGCTTGCTCTAGGGTTGAATGCCATTTATTTGGGATTTGGTGCTTGAAATTTGGAATTTTACCTTATTCCCCCATCACCTGGACAATCACTTGCCTTTTTCTTGCTCCGTCCATTTCTACCAGAAAGATACTCTGCAACTTTCCCAAAAGCATTTCCCCATTTTCAATAGGAACAATTTCACTGGCGCCAATAAGCAGATTTTTGCAATGGCTGTGACCGTTGCTTCTTCCGTCCGAACGAACCGTTCTTTTCAATTCAAAAAGATCATGAGAATATCTTTCATCAATCGGCACCAATCGATACAAAAGCCTTTGAAAATCCTGAATAAGCAAGGTTTCATTCTCATTTAAAGTGACTCCAGCCGTCGTGTGACCAGAAAAAACCAAAACTTGCCCATCTTGAATTTTTGATTCTTTGACAATTTCATCAACTTCATGAGTTATATC
>CAZHTL010000009.1:0-3701 GCA_964535415.1 uncultured Bdellovibrionales bacterium
TTTGGTTTTTCAGGAAAAACGTGATGTAGTGATAATTTTGGTTATCGTTTTTTTGAATGCAGTGATCGGTTTTATGCAGGGATGGAAAGCGGAGCGAATTATAGACCGAATTCAAAAGCTGGCTTCTGATAGAGCTACAGTTGTCCGAGCTGGCCGAAAAAAAGAAATAGATTCTTCAAAAATTGTCCCTGGAGATATAATTTTTTTGACTTCCGGTGACACTGTTCCAGCCGACGGGTATCTCCTGGAAAGTTACAATTTATACACCGATAGTTTTGTTTTCACAGGGGAATCAAAGCCGAAGAAAAAGGGAGCTGGGATTGCGCCAAAAGAAAATATTCCGATTACCGATGTAGAAAATATGATTTTGACGGGAGAGCAAGTAATTCGGGGTGAAGCAAAAGCTGTAGTTACTGCTACGGGAAGAAAGACGGAACTAGGAAGAATAACCAGCCTTACTGAAGGAGTGGTAGATGAGTTAACACCGCTTCAGAAAAAAATGCGCGTGCTTGGGAAAGATGTTTCAATTTTGGCTTTGACAGTGGCGGCGCTGGTGCTTCTTGCTGGCGAGCTTCAGCATCTTTCTTGGTATCAGAATTTTCTTTTTGCTTTGGCAGTTGCCGTTTCGGTTGTTCCGGAAGGACTTCCAGCGGCGCTTTCAGTGGCTCTTTCTTTAGGAATGCGCCGGTTGCTCAAAAAAAATGTTTTGGTGAAAAAACTGATCGCGGTGGAAACCTTGGGGTCGGTAAATGTGATCTGTACAGACAAAACAGGAACTATTACCAAGAACGAATTGACGGTAACCAAAATTATTTTGGATGATAAAGAAATTGAAGTGAGAGGAGAAGGTTATGTTCCCAAAGGAGATTTTTTGGTGGGGGGTAGGAAAGTTAATCCAGCGGAAATAAAAAACCTTGATTTGATTTTAAAAATTGGCGTGCTTTGCAATGATGCAAGCCTTGTTAGTGAAAATAATAATTATAAAATAGTTGGCGACCCGACGGAAGGAGCGTTGGTCGTCGCGGCCAGGAAACTTAACCCGGATGAAAAATATTTTGGGGCGGGGGAGATAAAAATTGGCGAAAATCCATTTGAGTCAGAAAGGATGCGAATGAGTGTAATTTATGAGAGGTGTGAAGTGGGAGGCGAGAAGTGTGAATTTTTTTCTTATGTAAAAGGATCACCAGACGCACTGCTTAGTCTCTCCTCTAAAAAATTGACTGAAGAGGGGATAGTCCCCTTTTCCGATGAAGAAAAAAAGAAAACGAAAGAAATTTATGACAGGATGTCAAGCGAGGCTCTGCGGGTTTTGGCATTCGCCTATCGCCCATTGCCCTCCTTCACTAAAACTTCAGATGATAGAAAATCTGACTTGTCCGCCGAAGCCTTGGCGAGAGCGGAAAAGGATTTGATCTGGGTGGGGATGATGGCGATGATCGATCCGCCGAGGGCAGATGTAGCCAAAGCTATTCAAGAATGCCAGCGTTTAGGAATAAGAGTGATTATGATTACGGGAGACTATGAGGTGACAGCCGTGGCTATAGCAAAGCAAGTCGGTTTATTAAGAGAGAATCAGGGTGAAAAGGAGAATTTAGGGAATTGGGTGATCAATGGAAAACAATTGAACGAGCTGAAAGATCGGGAAATTTTGCGAAGAATCAAAAATGGTGTATCTGTCTTTGCTCGTACTACTCCGGAGCAAAAACTGCGTCTTGCCTCGCTTCTCAAAAAGTCCGGTGCAGTTGTGGCAATGACTGGCGATGGGGTGAATGACGCGCCAGCGCTCAAAAAAGCAGATATCGGAGTGGCGATGGGAAAAATTGGCACCGATGTTTCTAAGGAGGCCGCTGATATGATTCTTCTCGATGATAATTTTGCTTCGATTGTGGCAGGGATAAAGGAGGGACGGACAATATACCAAAATATTCGCAAATTTATATATTATATTTTTTCCTCCAATGTCAGTGAATTTTTGACAGTGATTTTTGGGACGCTTCTTATGATTCCCTCTCCAATTACGGCCGTTCAAATTTTGGCAATTGATCTGGGAACAGACGTTTTTCCATCTCTAGCACTAGGAGTGGAACCGGCTGAGCCAGCAACTGGAAAACAAAAGCCTTTTGATTCAAAGGAAAGACTCGTCGGAAGTTTTGGCTTCGGGCGGTTGGTTTATGTTGGCCTTATTATGACAACGGGAGCGGTGGTGGCTTTTCTTTGGTCGATGAAGCGCGGTGGCTGGGATTTTGGGCAAAGGGTTGACTTGGATTCGGCTTTGTATATAAAATCAACAACGGCGACTTATGCGGTGTTGGCAATGACGCAAATGGCCAACTTAATGCAAGCTCGAAGCGAAAAACTTTCTGTTTTCAAAATTGGCTTTTTCAAAAACAAATGGCTTATCGGCGCAATTTTTGTTTCGGTAGGGATGCTTTTGGCTTTTATGTATCTTCCCTTTTTCCAAAATTACCTTCGCATGGCGCCGATTGATTTCTGGGACTGGTTGGTAGCAGTTGGAGCAATGCTAGCCGTCTTTGTTTTTGAGGAGGCGAGGAAAGCGGAAGGATAACCAGAAGTCAAGTTTCTAGGAAAGAAGTTTAGCTTCTAGTTCATTATACCTTAAAAAAGAGGGATCTTATGAGACTTAGACTTAGTTCTGAAAGAACGAGGCTGTATTTCTGCCTCCAATGTGGGGCGTTGGTGAGTTGTGTGCGCAAAAGGCGTCGCAACCCGGGAAGGAAATGCAAGCCGGAGCGATGCATTGATTTCGGTAAATGTCGCCTTAGGGCGATTTATGGAAATTATGATCTGGTTGAGGAAAAAATTGATAGCCCTAAAGGCTATAGGAGTTTTCACAAAAAAATATGGGTAATATATAAAATCTGCCACTAGAAAATTGTCCTTTTCATTTTAAATAAAGCAAGAATATGGCATATTTGGTGAATGTCTAAAAATTACCACCAAAATTATGCCAAAACTGCTAACCTGTCCCGACTGCGGACACACTCGTTCTTGGTCTATCCGAAGACACCACAGAAAATGTAAACTTTGCAAAAAAGAATGGTCTCCGAGAAAACATTTTCCAATTGATGGTTTCAGATTGACCGGGAAAGAATGGAAAAGAATCATCGATTCTTTTTTGAGGGATAGAAACATCAAAGCCGTTTCACGCGAATGCCGCATTGCCTACGCCACCGCTCAAAAAACAGTTTTCCGGGTAAGGGTGGCAATGAGCTTGGATGTTCCGGAGTTATTCATGGAAATTTGCGAGGCGGACGAAACTTACGTGGGCGGAGCTTGGAAAAACAAGAAAATTCACATTCGCAAACAGGGGGCTAAAAGAGGTCGAGGAACGCCTAAACAAGCCATTTTCGGGATTGTCCAGAGAAATCCGGGCAAAGTCAGAACTTGGCTGGTGAAGAACACCGAATCAAAATTCATTGATCCGCTCATCTGCTCATCGGTTGTGAAAGGCAGTGTGATTTACACCGACGGAAGAAAGGGCTATCGCAAATTGTTCCGGTACGGCTATCTCCACGATTGGGTTGATCATGAAGCCGGTGAATATGTCCGCGGCGAAGTTCACACCCAAACCATTGATGGATTCTGGGGCAAACTGAAAACATTTCTTGATTCTATCGGCGGAATCAGAAAAGAACGATTACACCTTTTTATTGGAGAGTATCAATGGAGATACAATTTCC
>CAZHTL010000010.1:0-4758 GCA_964535415.1 uncultured Bdellovibrionales bacterium
GAAACTTTGACAGGCAATTTCTTTTTGTTTTTGATTTTTGTTTTAGTGACCATTGATAAGTGTTAAAATTTAGGCAGTCTTTCTAGACTCCAAATATCCTTTATTTTAGCACTTATTAGTGGTTTACTAAATACCACTTAATATTTTATGCGGATCGCGCTTACCGGCGGCGGGACGGGAGGACATCTCTTTCCCATTCTTGCTGTTGTTCAGGAAATCAAAAGACGAGTTGGGGATAAGGGAGAGATTGAATTTCTTTTTTTAGGCCCCGAGGGTGAACTTGAGAAAGAAGTTTTGGAAAAAGAGCTTATCCCTACAAGGAAAATTCAAGGCGGGAAACTACGCCGTTATTTTTCTCCGCTTAATTTCTTGGATATTCTCAAAATTCCTCTTGGGTTCTTGCAGTCTCTTTGGCAGCTTCTGATTTTTATGCCAGATGCTCTTTTTGCTAAAGGAGGATATGCCAGTGTCCCGGTGGTAGTGGCGGCTTGGCTTTATAGAATCCCAGTTTTGATTCATGAGTCAGATGTAGTGCCAGGTTTAGCCAATCAGTTTGCGGCAAAAATAGCTAAGAGAATCGCCGTGTCTTTTCCTGGTTCAGAAGAATTTTTTCCAGAAAGAAAAGTTTTTTTGTCGGGTAATCCCATTCGGGAAGAAATGGTTCTAGGAAGCAAAGAGAAAGGGGGAAAGATATTTTCTCTTCACTCTGATAAAAAAACAATTCTAGTTATAGGGGGAAGTCAAGGAGCCAGAGCGATTAATCAAGCGATTGTTGTTTTACTTCCCAAAATCCTTAAAAAATGGCAAGTTATTCATATAACTGGAAAGAAAGAATACGAGAGGGTGATTCAGGAAGTTGGAAGATTGGGAATAAAATCAGGACACGATGACTACCGGGCATATCCATTTCTTCTAGAGGATCTTCCGCATGCTTTTGCTGTGGCTGACCTTATAATCAGTCGGGCGGGAGCCATTACCCTTACGGAAATTGCAGCAAACCAAAAGCCGGCTATTATAATTCCTATTGAAGGATCAGCCAATAAACATCAGGAACAAAATGCTTTTATTTTTTCGCAAGCCGGAGCGGCTATTGTACTTGAGCAAGCAAATCTGGGTGAAAACATCTTTTTTGAAAAAATCGAACAGGCTTTGGAAGATAAAGAATTGAGATTTGAATTGAGCGAAAGAATAAAAAGATTTTATAATCCGGAAGCGGCGGGAATCATAGCTTCTGAGTTAATAAAGATCGCTCTTTAATTTTCTAGTCTTGAGTATAAAATTAGGAAATTATTTACAATGTTACAAAAGAAAGTGGGAGTAGCTCTAGGAGGAGGGACAGTGAGAGGAATGACCCATATTGGAGTACTCGAAGTTTTTAAGGAAAATAATTTGCCTATTCATTTTTTGGTTGGTTGCTCAAGTGGAGCGATTGTGGCGGCGGCTTATGCTTGCGGAAAAATGAAGGAACTGAAAAAAACAGTTCTTTCCCTCAAGAACAATGACCGTCACCAAATACTTGATTTGAGTCTTTCGGGGAGAAGTTTGATAAAAGGGAAAAAATTGAGGTCCTTTTTTGATTACCTTACCGAAGGGAAAAAGTTTGAAGATATTAAAGGACTTAGATTAGCTTTTGTAGGAACGGAAGCTTTGACAGGCAATGAAGTAGTGATTGATTCGGGAAGTATTGCCGAAGCTCTTGAAATTACTACGGCTCTTCCGGGACTTACTCCTCTTAAGCGCTATCAAGGAAGATTGGTTTTTGATGGCGGAACCGCGATGCTTGTTCCAGCCAAAATTGCTTATCGCCTGGGAGCGGAGGTGGTCATTGGGGTGGATGTGAGCGCCAATCGCAGTGTCATCACCCGAGCGGTGGGGGACTTTAGGAAAATGATGCGAAAAAGCACCTTGAGAAAGGCGCTAAATCCGGTTTTAAAAATGGGAGAAAGGGCGATTAACTCGAGCGAAAAAAAATTTTTCGGAAAAGTAAAGAATCTTATGAAAAAACTCAAGCTTCTTGATGATTATGAAAATCATAAATTTAACTTCTTTGAAGCTTACCTTATTGGACTTCGGGCCATAAGCGCTGATTATAAAAAAGGTCTTTTTTCCGACAGTGACTGTGATGTTGCCATTCGTCCCAATGTTCTTCATATTCGACGGACGGACATTTCCCAAACAAGAAGGATGGTAGAAGAAGGCCGAAAGGCGACGGAGAAAAAGTTGGAAGAAATAAAAAAATTATTAAGACAATAGGATAAGTTGGAGATTTTGGTTTGTAGGGAAATTAGGGTTAAGGCAGTAGGAAAAATGATAGGTTGTAGGTCAAAAAAAGAAACATTACCTCTTATAACCTATGATCTGAACTGCAGTTTACATCCTATAACCACTCTTTTTATTCAAAGTTTCATCTCAAGCTGGCCATAACGAGAATTCCAATTTCTAAAACAGTTTTCTAATTTTGGTTTATTGGAATTTTGATGTTATTTGGAATTTGGTGCTTGGAATTTGGAGTTTTCTATTTATTTGGTGCTTGTAACTTGATTATTTTCCAATGGTTGATTTATCAAAGGTAAAAAAAATATATTTTATTGGCATTAAAGGCTCTGGAATGGTGGCTTTGGTGGAAATTCTTGAGCGGCGCGGATATCAAGTCACTGGCTCAGATACGAAAGAGAAATTTTTCACTGACGAGATTCTCAAAAAGAAGTTATTCGTGAAATTTTATGAAGAATTTGATGCTAGCCATATCACCAGCGACATTGATTTAGTTGTTTATTCTACTGCTTATAACGAAAAAAATAATGAGGAATTCAAAGCCGCAAAATTCAAAAGTCTTCCAATGATTTCCTATCCAGAGATGTTGGGTTTGCTTTTCAATCAAAAATACGGTTTGGCTGTTTGCGGAACGCATGGAAAAACCACTACTACCGCTATGCTAGCCGAGATTTTTCGAACGGCTGGACTTGAACCGACGGCAGTAGTGGGTTCTCGGGTCCGTCAGTGGCGGGGATCCGCCCTAGTGGGGAAAAGTGATTTTATGATTATTGAAGCCGATGAATATCAAGGAAAATTTCGTTACTACAATCCCCAAGCTGTCATTCTCACCAGCCTTGATTGGGATCATCCAGATTTTTTTCCGACTTTTGAAGATTATAAAAAAACTTTTGTTGAATTTGTTCAAAAAATTCCTCGCTATGGATTCTTGGTTGTCTGGGGAGACCAAAGTGACACGCTTGAAGTTGCTAAAGAAGCCAAATGCAATGTTTTGAAGTACGGTTTCGGAAATAACAATGATCTGAAAATAAAAAATCACAGACTTAAAGATGGAAAGCAAGTTTTTAGTCTTCATTTTGGCGAAAAAGATTTAGGTCAATTTGAAATAGAACTTCCTGGTCGTCACAATGTGCTCAATGCGGCGGCGGCTATGACAATGAGTTATAAGTTTAATGTGGATTCAGAAAAGGCAAAAGAAGCTCTAGCCAATTTTGAAGGAACTTCGAGACGCTTTGAATATATTGGAAAAAGAAATGGGGCGATTCTCGTTGATGACTACGGCCATCATCCCGAAGAAATAAAAGCGACTCTTCGAGCGGCTCGGGAATTTTTCCCCAAGCATCGAATCTGGTGTATTTTTCAACCGCATACTTTCACTCGCACCAAGGCGCTCTTTTCTGAATTCGCTCAGAGCTTTGAAGAGGCTGATCGGGTGATTATTCTTGACATTTATGGCAGTGCCCGAGAATTTCAAGGCGGAGTCCATTCGCGGGACCTGGTGGAATTGACCAAAAGATATCATCGAAATGTTGAATATATCTCAACTACTTCTGAAGCAATTGATTTTTTGCAAGACAAAATCGGCTGTGAAGACTTGATCATTACTATGGGTGCGGGTAATGTTTGGGAAGTGGCAGAGGGGTTAAAAGAGTAAAATCTTATTTTCTATGGATTCGGAATTTGAAAAAAAGAGAAAACTGTTAGAAGTTAAAGCGAGTAGAAAAAGCGATAATCCTCTGGTTTATGGTGAGGTTCATGAATATGGTAAAGAAAATTTTTATGAAGACGGAGTGGAAGAATCAAGAGAAGAAATTTTAAGGTATTACGAAATTCCACCTAAACAAGCAGTAGTATATCCAGAAATTAAGGGTTATAAAAGGAAGATAAGAATTTTCATGATTCTTGAAAATAAAAAGACCGGTGAAAGATATTATGCTGATGGACATGTTCCTCACGCGGAAGTACTAAATTTTATTTTTAAAAATTTTCCGCAAATTGGGATAGAAAGTAGACAAAAAATCCCCCCTGATTTTTTTGATAAATGGAAGACTATTAAGGGTTTTATCGATCCTTATGCAAACGGCTTTAAAAACTTTCCTAAGTTGCGTTCTTTTTTGATTAGAGAGATGAAAATAGAGGGTCAAAATGGATTAACAAGAGATGAAGTTGAATTTTTAAAGGATAATCCGGAAAATAATAATATAGAGTTACCGAACTGGATTCTAAGCACGTGATTTTTTATGAAAAGGTGAATAATTATTTAGGGTAATGTCTAACTTCTGCCACCAAATTTCGTAAGAAATTCATAGATTCTTTCTGTTTGTTTCTTGCGATCAAGGTGACGGAAATTGTATCTCCATTGATACTCTCCAATAAAAAGGTGTAATCGTTCTTTTCTGATTCCGCCGATAGAATCAAGAAATGTTTTCAGTTTGCCCCAGAATCCATCAATGGTTTGGGTGTGAACTTCGCCGCGGACATATT
>CAZHTL010000011.1:0-4225 GCA_964535415.1 uncultured Bdellovibrionales bacterium
GGGTCAAGAAAGGGAAATCAAAAAAAGGGATTAAGCGCTGGGCGGAAAATGGAGCCGGGATAAAATTGGTTAATATGTCAAACCAGTTTCAAAAAGGAATCTTAAAATTTAATACCAAGGTTAGTAAACCCTTGCGAATCAAAGTAACCTTCAACGGAAAGGAGGTTTATAACAAATACATAACTTCTTTTAATCAAAAACAGGCTGTCTCCATAAATATAGAAGAAATCCAGCCGGGTGAAAATGAAATTATTTTAGGGGTTTTGGCCGCAGATGGGACAGAAATTTATTCTGATAAAAAATCAGATACCGCCGCTTTTTATCAATTTGAAGTCAAATACTAAAAAGGCTTTTAATTGGAAACTAGGCTTCTAATCGATTTTATCTTCCTTTGTAGTATACCGCAGGTGCCCAGTATCTGTTTGCAGTGCTGAAGCCCTATAAGACAAACAACCACAACCGCTAACGAGGCAGATAGCTCAGAAAAGCTTTATTTTGTTAGCCTGAGTTAAAGTTTGAATTTTATCTCAAAAAATGCTATAATTTTTCTATGCAAAAGCGCTTATTTACGGCAATAAGCCTGCCAGAAGAAATCAAGAAGCGCCTTTTTCGCTTTGTATCAAAAGAATACAGGGATCTTCCTGTAAAATGGGTAAGGCAAGAAAATTTTCATATTACGCTCAATTTTTTAGGCTACGTTCAGATTGAAAAAATCCCTGAGATTTGCGAATCTATTCGGAAAGTTTCGGAAAGCGAAGATTCTTTTGAATTAGAATTTACCGAAGTAAGAATAGGTCCCAACCCCCAAAAAAAGAAAATGATTTGGGCAACCGGAGAGAAAAGTAAAGAACTTTCTGAACTCAAATATCGCTTAGATAAAACCTTAGGATTATTTATAAGAGAAAAAAGAGAATTCAAGCCCCATATTACATTGGGAAGAATTCAAAGGGAAAAGTGGAAAAAAATATACCCTGAACCACTGATAGAAAGAAGCTTGAATTTTTTCATTCCGGTCTCTTCTCTTGAAATTCTGGAAAGCCGATTTGAAAAAGGAAAAAGGGTTTACTATGTCTTAGAATCTTTTCCTTTAAAATAAGAGGCAGGGGTTAGGGGTTCTATCTAATTTATTTCCTAAGATGGCATCTTAGGAAGAAGTGAGGTACATAAGTGCTGTAAGAAATATAAAAATGGAAAAGAGCGCGTTGAAGATACTGGGAATAAGAATTGATAATCTTTCAAAAAGTGAGATAAACAACTGGCTAAAAAGTGTTTGCAATGATTCACCATCTCGAAAGTTTATCACTACCTTGAATCCAGAAATTGTTCTCAAAGCTCATCGAGATAAAAAATATCGGGAAATTATCAATAAAGCTGATCTGAGTATTTGTGACGGTTTTGGGCTAAAGGCTCTTCTTCGAATCAAAGGCGAAAAAATAAAATCTAGATACACCGGAGTTGAATTAGTCGATTACGTTCTTAGATTAGCTAAAGAAAAAAATATCAATGTTTTGAGCGTTGTTTGGAAAAAAAGTCTTAGCTCTACTCAAGAAATAAAAGAGGCGATAGAAGAAAAATATGATTTTCAAGTGCAAGCAATTCAATTCCAAAATCCAAGAGATTTTTTTGATAATAAGAAATCGAAAGAAGCGGAAATAGTTTTTGTAAATTTCGGAGCGCCTTGGCAAGAGAAGTTCATTTTTGAAAATCGCTGCAAATTTCCAAAGGCTAAAATTTTAGTGGGAATAGGGGGAGCCTTGGATTTTCTCACTGGAAAGATGAGACGAGCTCCAAGGTGGATGCAAAAAGCAGGTCTGGAGTGGTTCTGGCGACTTCTTCAAGAACCGAAAAGAATAAGACGTATTATCAATGCTGTTTTAGTTTTTCCTTGGGTTGTCCTAACAAGTGATAAGAGGCAAAAAAAATGAGTCAAAGAGTTTTTTCTTTAGTCACTTCTGTAATCTTGTTGGCTTTGCTAGGTCTTTTTATATTAAAAACAGAGATTGACTGGCAAGGCAGACTATTTTATTTTATGCATGTGATTCTGTTTATGTACTTTTTGGCGGTTCTTATATCAAATCAGCAATTCGAAGAAGACACAATGGCAAAAATAGAAAGAATCTTCAGCTCAATATTTGTTTCTTTCGTCTTTCTCTTTCAAATGATTTATGCGCCGCTGGCTCGATATTTTTTTGGAAATATGATTCAAAAAGCCGCTTTTCTTCCCGATATCTTAGCGCTTTTCTTTTTTCTTTTTTTTGTCCTTATCTTTATTATTGCCGCTGTAGCGGCAAGTAGTTTTTCAAAAACGGGATTCCTTTCCAACTGGAAATTTTTCAATAATCCAACCGCTTATTTTGTTTTGAGAAATTTTTGGCTAGCAGCTGTTTTTATGACTATTTTTCTTTATTGGCAAAGACCTTTTCTAATCATAACTGTTTAGTTAGCTATGAAAAACAGAGTCAGGGTGCGCTTTGCTCCTAGTCCAACCGGATACTTACATATTGGAGGTCTGCGAACAGCTCTTTATAATTTTCTCTATGCCAAAAAAAATAAAGGGGACTACTTCTTGCGAATTGAAGATACTGATCAAAAACGTATTGTCCCTAATGCTATTCCCAAGTTGATAGAATCACTTGAGTGGGCCGGCATTTTGCCTCAAGAAGGAGTTCTTGTTGATAAAAAAGGAAAAGTAAAAGAAGTAGGAAAGTACGGACCTTATATTCAATCAAAGAGATTAAAAATCTATCAAGAATATGCTCACCAACTTGTCGAAAAAAAGAAGGCTTACTATTGTTTTTGCACTCCAGAAAGACTGGATAATCTGCGAGCGCTTCAAGAAAAAGCAAAATTAGCTCCCGCCTATGATAAATTATGTCTAAGAGAAGTGCCTTTGACGGAAGCCAAAAAAAGAATCGCGCGAGGAGAAAAATATGTCATTCGCTTTGATGTTCCTGAGACAGGGAAGACTGAATTCACGGATTTGGTGCGGGGGAAAATAAGCTTTGCCAACAAAAATCTGGACGACTTCGTTCTCTTTAAATCGGATGGCTATCCCACCTACCATCTAGCTCATGTTGTGGATGATTATCTCATGAAAACAACTCTCGTTTTTCGAGGTGAGGAATGGCTTCCCAGCACTCCCAAGCATATTCTTTTATTTCAAGCTTTGGGCTGGCATCCGCCGCAATACGCTCATCTCTGCGTCATTCTCAATAAAAAAACAAAAAAGAAATTATCTAAACGCGACGGAGACGTTAGCGTAGAAGATTTTCGCCAAAAAGGTTACCTTCCTGAAGCAGTCATCAATTTCATTGCTCTTTTAGGGTGGAACCCAAAAACAGAGCAAGAAATTTTTTCTCTTTCTGAGTTGATAGAAAATTTTGAGGTAGCTAAACTAAATAAGTCAGGCGCAATCTTTGACCAGGAAAAATTGGATTGGATGAATGGAATTTATATCCGAAAGAAGAGTATTCCAGAGCTTGCCAAACTATGCCAACCGTATCTTGAAGAATACTTGAAAGTCCAAATTTCTCAAGAGAAAAAAAACATTTCTCAATCATATCTTGAAAAGATTGTTGCCGTTGAAAGAGAAAGAATGCAGAGACTCTCTGCTATTAGAGAGGGAGCGGAAATATATTTTAAGGCGCCCCAATATCAAAAAGAGCTTTTGGCTTGGAAAAAAATGAAAGAAAAAGAAATTCTGGCTTCCCTTCAAAAATCTTTGGAAATTTTGGAAAAGATAAAAGAAAAAAAATGGAATTTGGAGAATTTGAAAAAGGAATTGATGAACGCTGCTGACCCGAAGGATAGGGGAGCACTTCTTTGGCCACTTCGAACGGCTCTTAGCGGAAAAGAAAAAAGTCCCTCTCCTTGGGAAATAGCTTGGGTGATTGGAAAAGAAGAAAGCCTAGAGAGAGTTAAAAAAGCAATAACTTTATTTACTTGAAGTTCTGATTACGATTGATTTTTAAAATGCCATTCTTCCGCTATAGCTTAAGTAATTTAAACATCTCTATCCCAATATCCAAAAATAGAAATAATAGCAAATTCGTAAGGCTAATAAATTTTGTGCGATACTGGAGTCATAAATCGTAAATAACTTAGACTATGGCCTCCAAAAAAAAGTTCTTCCCCAAAATATAATTCTCGGGTCACAAAAAAGAACAAAAATTGAAAATTTTCGACGAAATTTTGTCAAAATAGCCCTATAGATTTACTATTATAC
>CAZHTL010000012.1:0-4774 GCA_964535415.1 uncultured Bdellovibrionales bacterium
AATAGAAACCGTTATTGGCGCCAGAGAGATTAAAATGTGTTTGTAGTTTCTAATATCTCTTGAATGAAGAGAAAAATATTTCGCCAAAAGTATTGCCGCGATGAGCTTGAAGGGTTCAACCGGCTGAAGATGAACCCCGCCTATCCCAAGCCAACCGGCCGTTCCCCGAATCACTTTTCCAAAAAATAAAACTAGTCCAAGCAAGAAGGAACCAACAATATACAAGACTGTTGAATAATTCCTAAGACTTCTATAATCAAGAAAAGCAAAAACAAAAAAAGCGATCAGTCCTATAATCGCAAAAATTGCCTGCCGCAAAAAATGACTCTTATCTAGGGTTTCCTTTTCGGTTCCATAACTTATTGGATAAAGAACCGCTAAACTTAATCCCAGAAGAAGAATTAGCGCTAAAAATAAAATCCAATCAAATTTACGAAGAGACCTAATTACCATTTAGTTCATAATCATAACTTTTGTACTGCTCAGGCGAACCATATTTTTTCATGAAATTCTCCTCGTCAAAAACATTCGCTTCTCCTTCTACTTCAATATTTTGAACGTCAATATCTTGAGAAAAAGGTTCATTCCACCGAAAAATAACTTCTCTTTCTTCATTGATATGAACATCGTTGTTGTTGGTTTCGTTTATAGCCAAGGGGTTGCCTTGCCGATCTCGCAGAACAGCTCGGGTGGTTATTTTCCGAAAATCATACCCGCTTCTGTTCTGAATTTTCAGCTTCAACTCAGCAAATCCAGGACCCCCGCTTATAAAACTGAATTCTTTTTGATACAAAGCAATGTTGGGTTCTTCATAGCCGGAAAATTTTTGCCACTTATAAGATTTTACCCGAAAATCAACCGAAGCCGGTCTTTTATCAAGGTTTATATTAAAAGCAAAAATATACTTAGTTTCCGCCGGAAGAAGAAAACTTGCCCCTTCTTTCTGACTAATAATTTTCCCATCCTCATCTAGAAAATTGAAACTATATTCCAATCTGTCAATCCCAAAAAGAGAATTTGGATTTTTGATTTTTACTAAAGCGTCATACTTATTCATCCCACTAGGGATTATGCTTTTTTCTAAAATTTGAGCATTTTCTATCTTTGGTATTTCTTCGCATTTCGGGCAGGGGCCCCCGCAATCAACCTTTTCCTCACCTTGATTGAGCTTCCCGTCAGTACAAGTCGGCTCAGTTCTGAGAAAAAGAAAATAAAAAGCCGTTCCCAGCAAAGAAAGCAAAAGGAGGTAAACCAAAACAATTATTGTTCTTTTGAGACCGCGCTGAAAGGAAGTCATATTATTCTTCTCCTTTATTCTACTCTACTTTCAAAACCTTGCAAGCCAGCCTAATTGATACTAGTATAATACCATAAAGATTTAGCAAAATTTCACCCCCCTAAGACATTGCTAATGTTGCAATCTAGGGAAATAAATCAAGCGTTTTTGTTTACTTAGAAATCATAATCTTTAACAATACCTAATGAAATGAAAAAGGTTCCCAAAATTGAAATTCTCCGCCATTCGCTTGCCCATGTCTTGGCCGCGGCTGTTCTTGAAATGTTTCCTGAAGCTAAGTTTGGAATTGGGCCGGCTATCGAAAATGGGTTCTATTATGATTTTGATCTCCCGCGCACCTTGATTCCGGAAGATCTTGAAATTCTTGAAGAGAAGATGCATCGGATCATCAAAGAAAACCATCCTTTTGAAAAAGCTCAAGTTTCAGCTTCTCTTGCCCTCAAAAATTTCAAAAAAGCCAAACAACCGTACAAGGTTGAGCTTATTAAGGATCTTCAGAAAGAAAACAAATCCGTCAAGCAAAAAGATAATATCCAAGTTATAATCTATAAAACCGGAAATTTCGTAGATCTCTGCTCTGGTCCCCATCTTGACTCAACAGGAGAAATAAATCCCAAGGCGTTCAAGCTCACTAAAATTTCCGGCGCTTATTGGAAAGGCAATGAAAAAAACAAAATGCTTCAGCGAATTTATGGAGTAGCTTTTGAAACTCCCAAAGAACTAGGGCAATATCTTGCTAAACTGGAAGAAGCAGAAAAAAGAGACCATCGCCGACTAGGAAAAGAGTTAGATTTGTTTAGTATGCCAGAAATAGTCGGCGGAGGATTGCCCATTTGGCATCCTCGGGGAGCTGTTATTAGAAAAGAAATTGAGGATTTTTGGAAGAAGAGACATGAAGAAAAAGGATATCAGCTAATCTATTCTCCTCACATTGGAAACGCGAAAATCTGGAAGATATCTGGCCACCTGGATTTTTATCAGGAACATCTTTATTCACCCATAGATATTGACAATGAACAATATCTTTTAAAGCCAATGAATTGTCCTTTTCATATTTTCGTCTATCAAAGCCGGATGAGAAGCTATAAAGACCTTCCCATAAAATTCTGCGAATTAGGAACGGTTTACCGCTATGAAAAATCCGGCGTTCTGCACGGACTCACCCGAGTACGAGGATTCACCCAAGATGATGCTCATATTTTTTGTACTCCAGCCAATCTCGATTCGGAACTCGTGAAAATAATTGACTTTGCTATTGATCTGCTAAAAACCTTTGGCTTCCAAAGCTATGAAGTTTATCTCTCTACTCAGCCTGATAAATTCATCGGCTCTGCCAAAAATTGGGAACTAGCCACCAAGGCTCTGAAGTCGGCTCTTAAAAAAACCAAATTGAAATACAAAATTGATCCGGGGGAAGGAGTGTTTTATGGACCAAAAATAGACATCAAAATCAAGGATTCTTTGGGACGATCTTGGCAATGCACCACCATTCAAATTGATTTTAACTTGCCGGAAAAATTCAAAATTTTCTACACTGACGCTAAGGGAAAAAAACAACAGCCGATTATGATTCATCGGGCTCTTCTTGGCTCTCTGGAAAGATTCATTGGAGTGCTTCTTGAACACTACGGCGGAAACTTGCCTCTCTGGCTCTCCCCCGTTCAAGTCGAAGTTCTTCCTATTTCTGAAAAATTCGAAAAATACGGAAAAGAAATTCACTCACTTCTATTGGCTAATAACATCCGCTCCATCATTCGCGAGTCTTCCGAATCGCTTGGGAAACGTATCCGCGAGGCCCAGAATAAAAAAATCAACTATATGCTGATCGTAGGGGAAAAAGAAAGAAAGGCGAAAACCGTCGCTGTCCGCGATCGGGAAAAAGGTGACCTCGGTGCGATGAAGATTGAGAAGTTTTTAGGAAAAGCGCGACAGGAGATTATAGACAAAAAATGATACGCTATTACATAAAGGTTTTCGGCTGTCAAATGAATTATTCTGATGCCGAAAGAATCGCGACAATTTTGGAGAAATATGGAATTAAGCCAGCTGCCTTAATCGAAGAGGCAGACTTTGTAATCTTCGTCACCTGCAGTGTGCGACAAAGCGCCGAAGACCGGGTTTACGGGCAAATCAATAACATCCGGAAAAAATATCCCAAGAAAATAATTGTGCTAACTGGATGCCTTGCTCACCGAAAAGATATAAAGAAAAAATTGAACAATAGAGTAAATTTATTTTTTCCAATAAATGACTTCGAGAAATTCGAAAATTGGATCATTGGAAATTATTTGGGAATTGGAAATTGGGAATTAGGAATTCCGGCACAAAAAAATTGCCAATCTGAGAAAAATTATCTTTCGATAAAACCAAGATACTCTAGTGTTTATTCTGCCTATGTGCCGGTCATGACCGGCTGCAATAATTTTTGCACTTACTGCGTCGTTCCCTACGCTCGCGGCTGTGAATACTCCCGGCCGGCGGAAGATATTTTGAATGAAATAAGAAATCTCATTAAAAAAGGATACAAAGAAATTATCCTGTTGGGACAAAACGTGAATAGTTATCATTCTCAAATCCCAAATCCAAAGCCCAAATTTCAAAATAAATCCAAATTACCAATTACCAATTACCAGTCACAACCTATTAACTTCGCAAAACTATTAAAACTAATCGAAAAAATTCCCAGCCGCTTTTGGGTTACTTTTCTCACTTCTCATCCCAAAGATATGTCAGATGAACTGATCGAAACAATTGCCCAATCGGAAAAAATTTGCGAATATATTTCCCTCCCAGCTCAATCCGGAGATGATGAAATCCTGAAAAAAATGAATCGGTGCTATACCATAGAACACTACAAAAACCTGATCAAAAAAATCCGTGCGGCTTTCCGAAGGTTCAACCTTCGGAAACCGAAGGTTGAACCTTCGTTTTCCACCGACATCATTGTCGGTTTTCCAGGAGAAACTAAAAAACAATTTGAAAATACAGCCAAACTTCTGCGAGAAGTTAAGTTTGATATGGCTTATATTGCCCAATATTCTCCCCGTCCCGAAACCACCGCTTGGAAAATGAAAGATAATGTCCCCAAAAAAGAAAAAGAAAAGCGAGAAAGAATTTTGACGGAAATTCTCAAAAAAACCGCGCTGGAAAACAACAAAAAATATGTTGGGAGGATTGTAGAAGTATTAGTTGATGGCAAAATCCGAAAGCTTAGCTATCGTCATCTGACGAGAGCTAAGCTTTCGGAAGAAAAATATTTCGCCCACACCCGCACTCAAAAAAAAGTTGTTTTTTATTCTCGGAAAAAAATATCTGTTGGGAGTTTTCAAAAAGTCAAAATTACCAAAGCCAAAACATTTGGATTAGAAGGAGAAATATTATGAACAACAAAGTTATCGTCATTCTTGGTCCTACATCATCGGGAAAATCCGATATTGCTATTAAATTAGCAAAAAAATTCAATGGTGAAATAATTTC
>CAZHTL010000013.1:0-4961 GCA_964535415.1 uncultured Bdellovibrionales bacterium
CATAGAAGGTTGGCCCTTGACACGAGCTTCAACCATTTCGCTTAAAATACACCCATCTTTATCAATCTCTGTGTTGGCATGAGCAATAATTTTACGATCTTCTACTGTCGCATTTAGATATTCTATATCATTGGTAACAAAACTTTTCCCATTTTTATGAATTACTTTTCTATAAGGAGTTTCAATGAATCCATATTCATTTATACGAGCATAACAAGCTAAGTGATTAACAAGACCAATGTTCGGGCCTTCAGGAGTTTGAACAGGGCAAATTCGACCATAGTGAGAGGGATGCACATCCCGAACTTCAAACCCAGCTCGTTCTCGGGTAAGCCCTCCCGGACCCATCGCGGAAAGTCTTCTTTTATGTTCAAGCTCCGCCAAAGGATTGACTTGATCCATGAACTGAGAAAGCTGCGAGGAGGCAAAGAATTCTTTGATAGCCGCCGCTACCGGACGAGAATTAATAAGCTGTCCCGGAACTACAGTGGCTAAATCACAGGTACTCATCCGATCTTTAATATTGCGAACCATTCGGGCAAGCCCAGCTCTAAACTTATTTTGCACCAGTTCTCCTACGCACCGCACTCGACGGTTCCCTAAATGATCAATGTCATCCGGTTGAGCTAGCGGATTATTATTAAGACGAATAACTTCCTTTACAATTTCCACTAAATCTTCTGGTCTTAGAACGCGATACTTTTCATTGTTAGGAAAATCCTTCTCTAATCTTTGGTTCAGGCGGTAACGACCAACTTTTCCTAAGTCATAACGTTCAAAATTAAAGAACATAGCCTCGATCATCTGCTTGGCATTCTCTTGGGTTGCCAAGTCTCCTGGTCGAATTCGCCGATAAACTTCAAGAAAACCTTCTCCCTGATTCTTTGCTACATCTTTCTCAATTGTGGATTGAATATACTTCTTTTCACTAGTATCAACATCAGCGAAGGTTTTTAATAATTCCTGATCACTGGAAAGGCCAAAGGCGCGCAAAAGGGAGGTAATCGCTACTTTTCTTTTTCGATCAATCTTCACCCAAATCACCCCGTCCAAATCCGTCTCTATTTCAAGCCAAGCCCCTCGATTAGGAATTACTTTGGCTCCAAAAAGCCGCTGTCCTTTGCTATATTCCATAGTGAAAAAAACACCCGGGCTTCGGATAAGCTGGCTAACCACTACCCGTTCCACGCCATTGACAATAAAAGTCCCCCGTTCGGTCATAATGGGAATATCTCCCAGGTAAACTTCTTGTTCTTTCACTTCTCCTGTTTGTTTGTTGAGAAGCGTTACTTTCGAGCGAAGAGGAGCCTCGTAGGAAATATTCTTGGCTTTTGAAGTTTTTTCATCGTATTTCGGCTCATCTAGATAATAATCCCCAAAAGTAAGTTCCAGGTCCTTTCCCGTAAAATCTTTAACCGGATTAATTTCATTAAAAAGCTCTCTTAAACCCTCTTTCAAAAACCATTTATAAGAAGAAACTTGAGCTTCAATCAAGTTGGGAAGAGAAACCATTGGAAGCCACTTGAAAAACTTCCTCCTACTAAGAGAGGACTGTGGGCTGAAAGACTCTTTCACCCCGAGAGTTTTTTGCCCTGAAGACATAAAAGAAACTCCACTATCTCCATCTTTTGCTCCGAGGAATTTCTAGGGAGCAAAAAGTTATGGCTAAGTGGTTTTAGTTAGAAATATTTAATTATTCTTCAAAAATTATATCCAAATCCCCCAAAGTTAGATATCGAGTATTTATAATCTAGCACAGTCTTTTTTATTTGACAAGCTCAAAAATATTACTTAGGCAAATACTTGCCTGTCAATTTTTTTCGCGGAAAGTTTTTAGCATTTTTAGCAAGCATTAGGCTCTTCAGTGTAATTTCTGCAATTCTAACACTTGTCCAATTTTTCGGTACATTGCTTATTATCTTATATCCTGAAATTTTGTCAAGACCTATTTTGTTTCTGCTCAAGAGTTTATCAATTTTTTCGAGTAAAAGGCGAGAAAGAGAATTGTCATCTTTCCACGCCAAAACATCTCTCCTCTCTTTATCACTAGAAAGTCTTAGCAATACCTTGCTTTTTTTTATTTCAAGCTCGAGATTTACAAGTTTGCCCATTGGGTATAGAAACAAACCAAAGCCGCAAAATTAAAAAGGAGATTTAGCTCTGCTTTAACTTTGGGAGCGGGCGACGAGAATCGAACTCGCGTATCTTGCTTGGAAGGCAAGCGCTCTGCCATTGAGCTACGCCCGCGTTTTAAAAACTAATTTGACAGACAGTTGCTTTTTCGGGAAAACAAGAGACTGTTTTTGCCTTTTATCATCATATAATATATACAAATATAATTTTTAATTTTTGTCCATAGGTTTCTCTGTTAACTAAAGATTTCGCCTTTACTCAGCACCTGATAAAAATAGAAATTATAGTGAAATAAACAGGCAAATAGTTTCTCCCGAAAATCCGAAGGTTTTTTCTGATCGCAATTACTGGACGAAGCGTGAACTTTTTTTGAAAAACAATTTCTAACCTGGCGAGTAGAAATCCCACCCAGCGTTTCCGCTTGCCTGACAGCGAGCAAAACAGAAAAATTTTCTTAACATTTTTAAATCGCGCGCTCCAAAATTTTTTTTCAATTAAGAAAACAAAAATTTTTCTGTTTCGATATTCTGCTAACGCAGAATTGCGGAAACGCTTCCCACCCCAGACGGAGCGGGCGGGCAAAAATTCATTTCCCCCAGACCCCCTTTTTTTCTTTTTGCCCGCCCGCTGGAAATCCCAGCGATTTTTTCGGCGGGCTTACGATTCTTTTCCTTGTCCCGCCCTCCCAACGCGGAAAAGTTTAAGGAACTCCCTTTTTTCTTTACTTTTCCAAAATATTTTGGTAATATTATATTGTGGATATGAGATTTAAGCATATTTTAATTATACCACAATTTAATATTACTATTCAAATATGGTAAAGTCAAGTAAAATAAAACAGGCAAGGAAAAAACTGGGCTTATCTCAGGAGAAGCTGGCTCGGCTTGCCGATGTTTCCAATAATACTATTATCAACATAGAAGCGGGCAAACAGCAAAATCCGACCATTGAAACGCTTAAAAAAATTGCTAAAGTGCTTAATGTTCCAATTGAGGATTTAATAAAATGAGTATGGCGACAAATCAAAACAACAATCTAAAATTCATAGATTTCTGTGCCGGTATCGGGGGTGGACGAATTGGGCTTGAAAAATTGGGAATGAAGTGCATTGGTTTTTCAGAAATCGCCCCATCCTATATAAGGACATACAGAATGTTCTTTGGAAATGATGAACCGAATTACGGCGATTTGATGAAAATAAATCCGAAAGATTTGCCAGATTTTGATTTAATGATAGCTGGCTTTCCCTGCCAACCCTTTTCCGTCATCGGACCAAGAACCGGAATGTACGATCGCCGAGGACAAATTATTTTCGGTTTGATAGATATAATGACCGGAAAAAACTTAAAATACTTTATTCTGGAAAACGTCAAAGGTCTCTTGAATCACGGAGACGGAAGGACTTTGAAAATTATCGTGGAGGAGTTAGAAAAGGCGGGATATAAAGTTTTTTGGAAATTAGTTAGCAGTGTAAATTATGGAGTGCCGCAAATGAGAGAAAGGATTTATTTTGTTGGAATTCGGAAGGACTTGGTTAAAGACGGCATTCCGTTTGAATTTCCAAAACCCGTTCCCAAACCGGAGCTGAAACATTATTTGATAGATACAGCGGAGTTAGAATTTAACAAGAGGCAAAGAGCTTACGAAACTTTTTTGAAATACCTGGATAACAAGTATAACAGAGGAAAATTTTCCATTGAAAAACTATTGAGCGAGGAATATTTGGTTATTGACACCCGGCAATCAGATTTGCGGCTGTATCGCGGCATCGTGCCGACTTTGCGAACGGGACGACACGGAATTTTGTACGTTCGCAACGGAAAATTTAGAAGATTATCTGGTTACGAATCTTTGTTGTTGCAAGGATGGCCGAATGATTTGGCGGACAAAGTGAGAGGTAAAGTAGACGAGGTCGTTTTATTGAGCCAAGCCGGAAATGCCATGACGACAAACGTTGTCGAGGCAATCGGCAGAAGCCTTTTAGATTTTTTAAACAAACATGAACGATAAAGATTTAATCAAACTTGGATCGGAAACCGCCAAGGGCGGATTTAGAAACGAAGACGACATAATCGCCAAGTTTAACGATTGGGAAAACGACGAAGACGCTCAAAAGTGGTTGGAAATAATGGGTTATCCGATTAACGAAATAGAGAAAGTGGAAGCCGTGAAGTTGCACGGATACAAAACCGATGTCCAAGTTCAAATAACAATTTATATGAAGAAGGCGATCGCGGCGGAAAATTTGTCGGTGAAATTGGTTAGCAATCCGCAAGGTTTCAATCAGGTTGATAAGCGATGGGTAGATAGTTATGCAGAGATGTGGAATATACCGAAGGACATCGTAAAGATCTTAAAGTTATTCACCGGAGAAATTAGACCGACAAAATCCGGCTTAAGGGACTCGCGAAGAATGTTTTTCGACGAAATGAGCGAAAACGACCAAAGAAAAATTGTGGACTTTTTCACCAAAAATAAAATTTTAGTTGTTTCCGACATTCTCAAAGGCAGAGGAAAATTTTCTGCGGGGTGGATGTTGGTTGCTTTAATCATAAACAACAAGAGCCAATGGGTTTTGAAGTCAATCAATCATGCTATGAATGTTTTCGCGAACGGTGAAGTGCGAATAACGCCGCAGGGCAGTTTGAAAATCGGAAAGATAGGCATGCAAAGAAAGGGCGGGGACGCAGGTCGGCCCACTTCGAACATGCTTCAATTCAAAATCAATCCGGTGGAACTTTTTGGTAATTAACTATGACGGATACGGTTTCGAAAAAAAAGAGAAGCGAGATAATGTCCATGGTGAAAAGCAAGGACAGTAAGATTGA
>CAZHTL010000014.1:0-5527 GCA_964535415.1 uncultured Bdellovibrionales bacterium
AGTCCCTTTCGGAAGATATTTTAGAAGAAGGGAATGTGATTACTATTGAGCCGGGACTTTATTATCCCAAAATCGGCGGGGTAAGAATAGAAGATATTGTTCTTGTCACTAAGAACGGGAGCAAAAATCTAACAAATTATCCCAAAAAGCTGGTGATTCCGTAATTTTTCCAAATTTTTCCTTCACTAAGGCGCTATCTTGGGAAAATTAAAGAAAAACCGGACCTCACGAGTCCGGATTATGAATGGATTCAGTAGTCTCCATTAAAATTATAACAATATGACATCAGCCTATGAAAAAAATCAGTATCACTGATTAGTATCCTATCCGTCCAGCATCCCATCTTGAAGAACAAGCGCTGGACAATTCGACTAGCTAATCCTTCAGCACAGTACTTCTCTGTACAACACTGAGAGCAAACAAAGAAGTGAAGATGACAAATAAAACGCCAGTCGATTAACTTAGAAGAAAGAAAATAAATTTTCTCTCTTTCACCGCAGATAATACATCCCTCCATTTTTTTCTCCATTTTTCCCTCCTTCTACCTTAATTTAAAATTTTTTCGAGATAGCTAGTATATATATTATTAAATTTCGCATATCATATTAAATAACCCGAAAACAAGATTCCCCAAAATCCAAAATCTACCTTTTGACACCAACCAACAGAAAAATAATTTTCAAAATAACCCTCTTATCTTCCCCCTCCCATCCGCATCAATTCTCTCCGCCGCCGGTTTTTTGGGAAGACCCGGCATTGTCATTATGTCTCCGCAAATAGCCACCACAAAGCCGGCGCCGTTGGATATTCTCAAATCCCGAACCCGAAAAACAAAATTTCGAGGCCGGCCGATTTTTCGAGGATCATCTGAAAGTGAATACTGAGTTTTAGCCATACAAATCGGCAACTTATCCAGTTTTTCCTTCTCAATAAATTTTATCTGCTTTTTTGCTTTCGCAGAGAAATCAACCTTACTAGCACCGTATATTTCTTTAGCAATGGTGGTTATTTTTTCTTCGAGAGCTTGTTCTACCCTATAAAGTGGAGTAAATTTCACTTTTTCTTTTTCTAGCACATCCAGAACCGTTTTGGCAAGCTCAATTCCTCCCTGCCCGCCTTTTTCCCAAACAAAAGAACGGGCTATCCTTGATCCTCTTTTCTGAACAGATTCTTCAACGAACTTAATTTCTTTTTCGGTATCAGACGGAAAAATATTGAGAGCGACTACGACTGGCACGCCAAATTTTTGCAAATTTTCAAGATGTTTTTCCAAATTTGCCATCCCGGCCAACAAAGCTTTGAAGTTTTCTTTTTTCAATTTTTCTTTTGGCGCTCCGCCATTATATTTGAGCGACCGAACGGTGGCTACAATCACCACCGCGCTCGGCTTGAGATTGGCTATCCGGCACTTGATATCAAAAAATTTCTCTGCTCCTAGATCTGCTCCGAATCCGGCTTCGGTGATAGCGTAATCCCCTAGTTTTAGGGCGTATTTTGTTGCCAATAAGCTGTTGCAACCGTGAGCGATGTTGGCAAATGGCCCGCCGTGAATAAGCGCCGGTGTATGCTCCAAAGTTTGAACCAAGTTGGGTTTGAGCGCGTCCTTGAGAAGCGCCGCCATAGCTCCCTCGGCTTTTAGCTGTCGAGCGTAAACTGGTTTTCCTTTTTTGTCGAGGCCGATAATGATTTTCCCTAACTTCTTTTTGAGATCATAAATATTCTCCGCAAGGCATAAAATAGCCATAATTTCCGAAGCAACCGAAATATCAAAACTCTCTTGGCGGCAGTAACTTTCAGATCTTTTTTCAACATGCAAAGTGACTTTTCGAAGCGCTCGATCATTGAGATCAAGGCATCTCTTCCAAAAAATCTTTTTCAGATCAATTTGAAGACTGTTTCCAAAATAAAGGTGATTATCCACGAGAGAGGCAAGAAGATTATTAGTCGCGGTCACCGCGTGAATATCTCCCGTAAAGTGCAAATTAATATCTTCCATTGGCAAAACTTGAGCCTTTCCTCCACCTGTTGCTCCACCTTTTATCCCCAAGCATGGTCCCAGTGACGGCTCACGAAGGGCAAGTACCGCTTTTTTCCCCAATTTCCAAAAAGCTTGTGCCAAACCTATAGAAGTGGTCGTTTTTCCTTCTCCTGCAGGCGTAGGAGTGATAGCTGTTACCAAAATCAATTTTCCGTCCGGCTTTTTTTTGATTTTTTCCCAGAGCTCTGGCTTGAGTTTGGCTTTGAAATTTCCGTACAGCTCCAAATAATTTTCGGCTATGCCGATTTTTTTGGCAATTTCTTGAATTGGCTTCATTTTTACCCTTTGGGCAATCTCAATATCAGACAACATAACTTCTCCCGTAGAGGTTAAACCTCCAAGATCTACGATTTAATAACTTTATATTTCACCACAATTGAATTTTGATTTATTTTCGCAAGATCAATAAGTTCCAAATTTATATCAAAATCCTCGTTAAAAGCTCCCAAGCCCTTGCCAAAAATTTTTGGCTCAATGGTAAGCCAGATTTCATCAATGAGGCCAAGTCTCAAAAACTGCGAATTTATCTGGGCTCCTCCTCCTAAAACTGCTGATTTATATCCCTCCTTTTCAAGTGCTTCCAAAACTTTTTTTGGATCACCCGAAACCCACTTTACATTATCAATTTGGGGCGGATTTTTTTCGAGCGTGAAAACAACATTGAGTCTGCCTAAAAGCGGTTGGGGAAAAGTAAAAAATGTTTTGTCGCCCATAATCACCACTCTATGCTCCTTTGTCACTTGAGCGAACATTTTTTTGTCTTCTTTTGAAGTCCAATTAGGAAAATGATCGCTTGACTTAGCGATCTTTCCATCGGCGGTCATTGCCATCATAAGAATTATCTTCATTGTTCTGAAACTAGAAATTTTCTTTCGAACGATTAAGTTCAGGATTAGGTAAAGCAAAAACAATCCTATTCTAATATCCCATCCAGGTTAACATCATAAAGAATCTGCTCTTGAACTAAGCGGTACTCTATCAATTCATTTTCCGAAAACCAGTGCTTGATTTCCTTTTCAGCTTCTTCTACACTCCCCGAAGCGTGAACGAGATTGCGCACACTGCGCCCATCTTCATCGCCCATTTGATAGGAGTCAAGAACATAATCACCGCGAATAGTTCCAACATCTGAAGTGAGGGGTTCTGTTCCTCCCACCAATTTGCGAACAATTTTTACAGCGTGCGCTCCCTCCCAAGTCATTGCCACTACCGGCCCGCTAGTTAGATACCTCTTGAGATTTTCTAAGATTTTTTGAGAAATTTCTAGTGGATCCCGCGAAGGAGGTTCCAATCCTTTTTCAACATAGCCCTTGATGGTTTTTTCTCCTGTCTGCTGCCGCCACTGCGGATCAAGAGTGTAGTGCTTTTCAACAAAGTCCTCTTCTGGCACCAGCATTTTAATAGCCACCAGCTTGAGGCCGACTTGTTCAAAGCGCTTGATAATCTCGCCAATGAGCGACCTTTGGACTCCGTCTGGTTTAATAACAACCAGCGTTCTTTCTTTTTTGTAATGTTTTTTCATTTTTTCTTAGGTTACATTTAAAAAAACCAAGCCCTTCAGCTTGACTTAATTTTATCAAAGAAAAAAAAATCGGGCAAATAAAACCTAAAAAAACAATATATATAACATGCGATAGCATTTATAATATATCGTTGATTTGTCACTCGGAAAAGAAAAAGCGCTAGGAACTTAGATTAAGTTCCGGGAGAAGCCGGAGGATTTTTTGAATCTATGCTATGGTTTTCGTAGTCTTAAAAGATCGTCCGTAGGATTATTCATCGCTTCATCCCCCTTTCCTTGTAGAATACTTTTAATATAGAGAATAAAAAAATAGGCAAGTGATCAAAAATAAAAAGAGGGAGAAAAGCTAATCATAACATAAAATATACGAGAACTGCAGAAATCTCAAAATTGGCAGGGATTAAAAAGGGCAATAAAAAAACCGGCCGCGTTTGCGAAAGCTGTTTTTTAGCTACGCCAACGGGCCGGAGAAAAATCAACCAGACGATGGTGGTGGATACACCCTAATCCACCGCCAACCCTTCTCTTTCAAAAAATGAAAGAGATTTTGGGGGTCATCGGTGAAGATGGTGGCTCCACCGATAACATAGGCATGGACGTACTCATCCCGTCCATACCTTAACTTATACTCCCGCCACAAATTTTGCGACGGGAGGTTAACGATAATTAGGCGGAAACGGAATTTCCTCTTGGAAAATTCCGCTCCCCCCAAAACCCCCCGAGAACCTAAAACCTCCTCGGGGGATTTATTCACCACCCCGACGATCACCGTCGGGGTGGTGATATCATAAAAAAGATAGATCGCGACTCCAAGCAAAAGAGCCACTCCTACTAATACTAAAAATAAAAAAAGCTTTACTGCCCTCATCTCCCCCTCCCCTTTTTCAGTTTTTAAAAAACTTTGCGGCTCACTTTGCAGCTCAACAGCTTTCCAGCCGCAACGTGTTATTTTATCACAAAAAAATCCCCATGTCAAGGGAGTGTATGGTATATAGTTAATACCACAAGGTAAGGGTTCCACCTGTTAATTATAGGTTGAGAAATATTCGGAATTCAAATCTTAAACAAGTCACTTTGCAGACTATCCAAAGCTCGACTTTTTCCTAAAGAGAAAGAGAGCTAGACTCTCGTCATTCGTGAAAGCCAAGCTTCTCAAAAGGTTCAATTTTGAGAAATTAGAAAATTTATTCGACAAGGGAAAGGTGAAACCTTGACTTATCCAGAGTCGAACTTTTCCTCACTCCGAATAAATTCAGAATTTTTTAAGACTCGATTTTCAATTTCATCTGCCCTCTCTTCGTCATTTCAAATTTTACTTCCCTATAATCTATTGCCCCGTCAGAATGAATAGTCATTTCCACCCCCAACCCCTCCATCGTCTCTTTCTGAAAATACTGATCGAAAACAAAGTTGCCAAGAGAATAATATATTTTTTTGCCCTTGTATTCCTCGCTTGCCTGAACCACATGCGGATGAGTGCCAATGATCGCTTCCGCTCCAGCCCCAATGAAGCGATGGGCAAGCGCCCGAATTGCTTTTCCCGGCTCACCAACTTTGTATTCCGTACCCCAATGTGGACAGACAATCACCACATCCGATTGCTCCTTCGCCAATTTTATTTCCTCAATCGCTTTTTCAACCGAATCTGGAATAGAATAGTTATAATTTACAAAACCAACTTTTCTTCCTCCAAAATCCTTGACGAGAGCTGAACTTTCGTCAAAACCCACATCGCCAAAATGCTCTATGCCTGCCTCAACAAGATATTTTTTTGTCTGTTCAACACCTTCTGTCCCTTGATTGAGAATATGATTGTTTCCAAGATTGACTAGTTTGATATTGTTTTCGGCAAGAGTTTTTGCCACAGCCGGATCAAAAGTAAAAACGAAATTTTTTCCTTCTCCAATTTTAGTGTTGACGCTCACTGATTTTTTATCCGTTATCGGCCCCTCTAGATTTCCAACCAC
>CAZHTL010000015.1:0-2816 GCA_964535415.1 uncultured Bdellovibrionales bacterium
ACCTTGGAGAATACGTCTGGAGATATAATCACAGAAAATTGAGTTTCAAAGAGCAGGAAAAACTATTATTTAAGCTAATTATTAAACATTTTAGGTCCGAATAATTGGACTTTACCCTATGAAATATAAATTCGGGTGGAAATGCTGGTTTATAAATTTTGTAAATCAACATTTCCGCGCTGAAAAGAACCTTAACAATTAAGTAGAAGCTGGATATGCTTTGATTACGGTGAGCGCGGAAAAATCATTGCGTATTATAAGCCACAGCTTCAAAATAAAGCAGTTAGTATTAGTGATTGCTAATTGCTGGTCTACCAGTGCGAAGCACTGGAAATTTCAAATTCCAAAATTCCAAATTCCAAAAAATCCAAAATCAAAATTCCAAAATCCAAAACTTTTGGAAATTGAGATGCAAAATTTATTTGGATTTGGTGCTTGGTATTGGAGATTCCACTGCTTCGCATTGGTATTGCGATAGAGCGGTATTCATAAAGGGCGTATGGTGGATGCCTTGACTCGTGCAAGCGATGAAGGACGTGGCGATCTGCGATAAGCCTCGGGGAGCTGATGAGCAGGCTTTGATCCGGGGATTTCCGAATGCGGCAACGCAGCCGTGCGTAGCACGGAAATTCCAAATCCCAAATCCCAAATTCCAAATAAGTTCCAAATTCCAATTTTCAATAACCAAAAGTTTTGGTCATTCGAATTTTGTAAATTGTGATTTATTAGATTTGGTGCTTGGTATTGGAGATTCCGCGCTGCGTGCGGTTAGCGCTATTTGAATACATAGAATAGCGCGGCGTACCCAGGGAACTGAAACATCTTAGTACCTGGAGGAAAAGAGATCACACCAGTGCTTCACACTGGAAATGCCAAATATTCAAAAAGCCAAAATATCAAATGATTGGAATTTTGCCGCTTTGTGAAGTTTGGAATTTCCACTGTGGAGCGCTGGAATATTCCGTTAGTAGTGGCGAGCGAAAGCGGAAAAGCCTAAACCCGTTCGCATCTTTCTGTGAAAGATGCGAACTCGTAATGCCAAAACTCAAAACTCAAAGCTCAAAACTATGGAGTCGCTTCGCGACAACTATTTATATATAAAGTAAATACGAGCGCGGCGAGTTCAAAAACTTTGACATTATTTGACCTTTGGCATTCGAGTTCAAAGTATCTCGCGCAGTGAGATGCGAGCGGGGGTTGCGAGATAATAACGTCCTATCTTGTAAAAGGTTGAATAACTTGCCTCATCGGCAGGTAAATTATCAGCGTTTTACTTGACGGGAGTAAAGTTACAAATTGTTTTGTTAGCTGAACAATTCTGGAAAGTAAGACCAAAGAGGGTAATAGTCCCGTAAGCGAAAACAAAACAACTTTATTGTTATTATTCTCAAGTAAGACGGGACCGGAGAAATCCCGTCTGAAGCTGGGGCCACTATAGCTC
This sequence comes from uncultured Bdellovibrionales bacterium, assembly GCA_964535415.1. Classification (GTDB taxonomy): domain Bacteria; phylum Patescibacteriota; class Minisyncoccia; order Moranbacterales; family UBA11712; genus CAZHTL01. Next base: position 1,442 of record CAZHTL010000015.1, read on the forward strand.
CAAGGCTAAATATTGCACGAGATCGATAGCGAACTAGTACCGTGAGGGAAAGGTGAAAAGAACCCCGGTGAGGGGAGTGAAAGAGAACTGAAACCATATGCTTACGAAGAATTGGAGCCGTGTCTCACTAGCGTTCGACACGACTCAATGTCAAAATCAAAACTCAAATCTCAAAAACAAGAAATTGTTTCGCGATGACTGTTTTTAAATTAAATAGTGAGCACAGCAAACACCGAGGTTTTGACATTTGATTTTTGACATTTGAGTTTCAACGTGGCGAGCGGCAGCGAGACACGGTGACAGTGTGCTTTTTGCAGAACGAGCCAACGAGTTAATTCTATGCGGCAAGCCTAACCCAGTTTTTAGTTTGTTAGAAATTTAATCCCTTAAGGAGGGGAAGTAAAAATGCGCCTTTTGCTCCCATGAAATTCAATCCAAAAATGGATGACATGATTTGCAGGGCGATAACATTATTAATTAGCATCATTATTATTTTCGGCTGTATCGTGGGAGCAATCTATTATTTTATGGGGGCGCCAATTAATATCAATCGCAAAAAAGGAAAGAAAGCCCTTTTCTTCTCTGCAAAAATTATTCTAACAATCTGAAAACTGGGGGAGGCACAGTGAAAGCGAGGCTTAAACGCCGAAAATAAGTCGCATGGATTAGACCCGAAGCCAGGCGAGCTACATATGAGCAGGGTGAACTTCGAGTAAAATCGGAGGGAGGCCCGAACCCACGCGCCGTACAACACGCGGGGATGACTTGTGTGTAGGGGAGAAATTCCAATCGAGCTTGGCCATAGCTGGTTCTTCCCGAAATAGCTTGAGGGCTAGCGCTGGGTTAAATAATCACAGGAGGTAGAGCTACTGAATGAGGGGTCGTGGAGCAATCCTAGGCTTCTCAACCAAACTCCGAATGCCTGTTGATTTTACCCCAGCAGTCAGAACGTGAGGGCTAAGCTTCACGCTCAAAAGGGAAACAGCCCAGATCGCTGTCTAAGGTCCCAAAATCTATGTTAAGTGGAAAAGGAAGTGAAATTTCCGAGACACCTAGGAGGTTGGCTTAGAAGCAGCCACCCTTTAAAGAGTGCGTAACAGCTCACCGGAATAATCCCGATTTAATCGGGGATGAAATTCTGCGCCTAAAATGATTCGAGGCTTAAATAATTTACCGAAGATGGAAATACTCGCGCTCCGCGCGAGTATGGTAGGGGAGCGTTCTGTTCGCGGTGAAGCTTTATCGTAAGGTAAGGTGGAGCGGACAGAAGTGAGAATGCTGGCATGAGTAGCGATTCTCCCGATGAGAATTCGGGATGCCGAATATCCAAGGTCTCCTCAGCAATGTAAGTCAGCTGAGGGTTAGTCGGAGCTAA
>CAZHTL010000016.1:0-16982 GCA_964535415.1 uncultured Bdellovibrionales bacterium
ACCTCCATCGCGGAACAAAAACTCTGGCTTTCCGAATTCCTCAAAAGCCAAGTTTAAGAAAACTACTCAAATATACCGGTCCCCTCATTTCCTCAAGCGCTAATCCACAAGGAAAAAAGCCAGCCGACACAATCACCGAAGCCAAAAAATACTTCGGGGAAAAAGTTGACTTCTATGTTGGAAAAGGTAAAATAAAGTCACTCCCCTCGACACTGGTTAAAATAAAGAAAGGACAGTTATGCGTATTAAGAAAAGGAGCATTTCAAATTCCCAAAGCTCTTCTCAAAAAAGATAATTAATAATTTTCCAAGAAATGAGAAAAATTTTCAATTGCGGCAAACCACATGAAGAAACTAATGACGAAGAAGAAAATGAAAAAGAAATGAGTGACTGTTGCTCTTGCAGTAATTGCGGCCATTTTTGCAAGTAGGTTTTACTTGCGAGTTTGATTTTTGCTAGTCTTGATTTTTGAATTATCTAACTTTAAGAAAGGAGGTGATAAAAAATGAGAAAAATGAATGCTCTAGATTGGATTGCCGTAATTTTAGTGATTGTGGGAGGTTTGAACTGGGGCTTGGTTGGTTTCTTCAATTTTGATCTAGTCGCCGCAATTTTTGGCGATATGTCCCTTCTTTCCAGAATAGTTTATGGACTGGTTGGCTTAGCCGCTCTCTATATGATATACATGGAAGCTACAATGGTGAGCGCAAAGAATGAGTAGGTAGCGGAATAAATTCTAATTATTATTCTTGATAACTATTGCTTAACAAAGAAGCCTCTTGGTTTCTTGTTTTTTTTATTATTTTTTATAGATTCCCACGCCTGTAAAGGCGTGGGAATCTATGGAGAGAGTTTGGGGATATTATAAAGAAAAGTTGTATTCAGCATTTGAATAAACTTTCCAATCGGCCGTATTATCTACGCTTGTGAGGAATTATTTGGCTGATTTGCAGTTACTGGATTCTGTGTTGTGCTTGCAGGTTGAGTTACCGGAGCGTAAGCCGCTTGTTTGGACATAGCAAAATAGATCGCTGTTCCTGCCAATATAATTACGGCTCGTGTTTTTGTTTTAAGGATTAATTCTGACTTTATTATAAGCGAAACAAATAGGTTAGACAATAGTAAAATTACACACAATTGAAAAGGAGTTGTTCAAGCAGCGCTCGGACAACTCCGCAGTGTATAACTCCCTAAGAATAAGAAAGTGCTTGGCTAACGTCGTCGGGGAATTTTCTTAGCCTCCTCGTCAGAAATTTTTTTTGCCCCAAGCTCAGGAGATAAGTCTACCCCCCTCAACGCCCGGGGCAAAGAAGGGTCATTGCTAACCACCGGCGGCAATTCTTGTTTCACTGCCGAGGTATTAGCACACCCTCCCAAGAAAAAAATTAAAAAAAGAAATATACTTTTTCTCATTCCCCTTCCTCCTGTTTCTTTTTATTATGGACATTAATGCATATTATCCTGTTTTTGTCAAGGTTTGAAGATTCTTTTATCTCTAGCATCTCTATGGCACTAAAGGTAAAAATTTTGAGTCAGGAAAAAAAGTAAACGGAAAAAGTGTTAGTGCCCTCGGCAGGAATCGAACCTGCATTTCGAGCTCCGGAGGCTCGCGTCTTATCCATTGGACAACGAGGACATACATCCCTCACTGTGACAATTATGCAAGAAACAGTGACTCAATTAGAATTATTCGTAATTTCGCTCAATTCATAACTCGTAACCCCAGTTCCTTCTTCTTAAATTTTTATGGTAGGAAATCGCAAAGCGATGGGCTTCGCTCATAATATTAACCAAAAGAGACTTGTTGTCAAAAACATTTTTTAATTTCTTAATTTTGGATTTGGAAACCTCACTAGAAACAAGAAATTGGAAATTGGAAATTTTCCTAGTCGGTCCCTTGGCAATCGCCGCCACCGGAATATCCAGTTTTAACTCTTTCAAAACATTTTGAGCCATATTGAGATGTCCCTTGCCTCCGTCTAATAATATTAAATCAGGTTTTGGCCAATTGTTATTAAATCTTCTGCATAAAACTTCCCGCATCATTCCAACATCATCAATTCCGGAAACAGTTTTTATCTTGAATTTTCGATATTGAGATTTATCCGGCTTGTTTCCTAAAAATACCACCATCGAGCCAACTGCATAATTCCCACCGATATTGGAAATATCATAACCCTCAATTCGGAATCTTGACGAAGGTTCAACCTTCGGAATTCCGAAGGTTGAACCTTCGTCAGAAATCAGGGCCACATCTTGAACATGTTCCAGTGCAAAAATGCGATTACGCACCTCGGCCGCTTTTTCAAACTCATTATTTTTGGCGTACTCTTTCATTTGCTTTTTGAGTTCAGTAACCAAATTCTTCTTCCTTCCCCGTAAAATCATCTCAATCCCATGAATATTTTTGAGGTAATCTTTTCTTGAGATCGCTCCAATATGCGGACCGGAACACAAGCCTATTTGATGCTCAAAACAACAATTTCGCGAGACCTGCTTGGCACTGTGATAGGGAAAAATTTTGCGGATTATTTTCAGGACAATTTCCAGTTGCTTTTTTGATATGTATGGTCCATAAATTTTGGAAGGGCCTAAGCTTGAGAAATACCGCGCTTTTTCCAAAGTGCGGGAGGGAAAATCCAAACCTTGAAAAGCTTTCGAGTTTTGCACTTTATATAAATTTGTCTCCCTTAAAATTAACACTTTTGGAAATTTTTCCTTCGTAATCACCACATAAGCAAAAGACTTGTCGTCTTTTCCTTCGACATTGTATTTCGGTTGGTGTTTTTTGATGAGATTGGCTTCTAAAATCAACGCTTCCAGTACCGAATCGGTTTTGTGAACTTTTATGTCTGCAACCTGGGAAATCATCGGCGCAATATGAGGACGATCAAAAAACGAAGGTTCAACCTTCGGAATTCCGAAGGTTGAACCTTCGTCAGAAGTACCGCGAAAATAACTTCTCACCCGATCCCGAAGACTTGTCGCCTTTCCAATATAAAGAATTCTCCCTTTCTTATCGCGAAATTCGTATACGCCGGGAGATTTGGGAAGGTTGGAGATTTTGAACTTTAATCCGTTTTTATTCGGCATAACTAAATTTACTTTCTCCCTAACATTCGATGTTAAGTGTTCCTAACATCGAATGTTAGGTTTTTCCCAGAACTTCCTTCAGAAATTTCCCCGTATAACTTTCTTTTTGATACTTCACCACTTCTTCCGGCGGACCAGAAACAACAACACGGCCACCACCATCTCCACCTTCGGGACCAAGGTCAATAATCCAGTCAGCCGTTTTTATAACATCTAAATTATGTTCAATAACTATGACAGTGTTGCCCGCGTCGACTAAACGATGAAGAACTTGCAAAAGTTTCTTCACATCGTCAAAATGAAGACCTGTTGTCGGTTCGTCAAGAATATAAAGCGTATTTCCGGTTGCTCGCCGTGAAAGTTCCGAGGCTAATTTGATCCTTTGCGCCTCCCCACCGGAAAGAGTCGTCGCTGCTTGACCCAGACTAATATATCCCAATCCCACTTCTTCCAAAACTTTGAGCGGCTCAAAAATTCGCGGATGATTTTCAAAAAAAATACACCCCTCAGAAACTGTCATTTCCAGCACTTCAGCGATATTTTTTCCTTTATATCTAACTTCCAATGTTTCTCGATTATATCTTTTCCCCTGACAAACATCGCAGGACAAAAAAACATCCGGCATAAATTGCATCTCCACTTTAAGAAAACCTTCCCCACGGCAATTATCACACCGACCATCATTCACATTAAATGAAAATCTTCCCGGACCATAGCCCCGCTTTCGCGCATCTTTGGTCATCGCAAAAAGCTCCCGAATAGCCGTGAAAATCCAACATAAGTTGCCGGATTTGACCGGGGTGTACGCCCAATCGGTGACTGATCGATACTGATTACTTTATCCACATACTGCGCCCCCAGAATTTCTTTGTGTCGACCGGGTCTTTCCAAAGAACGCATAATTTTTGCCGACAAACCTTTTCCTAAAATGTCCTCAACCAGTGTTGACTTTCCGCTTCCTGAAACGCCCGTCACGCAAATAAAAGTCTTGAGAGGAAATTCCACCGTTATATTTTTCAAATTATGCTCCGCCGCTCCTTTTACAACAAGCCACTTTTTATTTCGAACTAGCCGACGAGATTTTGGCACCTCTATTTTCGCTTCCCCTCGAAGATATTTCCCTGTTATTGATCTTTCTTCCTTTTCTATGTCTTCTACTCGACCTTGAGCCACAACCTCACCGCCCCATCGCCCTGCTCCCGGTCCAATATCTACAATATGGTCAGCGCTCCGAATAGTTTTTTCATCGTGCTCAATCACAATCACAGTATTTCCCAGATCTCGAAGTTTCTGCAAAGTCTCAAGTAGCTTAGCATTATCCCGCGCATGAAGCCCTACCGAAGGTTCATCGAGAATGTATAAAACTCCCACAAGCTGCGAGCCAATTTGAGAGGCTAGTCGGATTCTTTGCGCCTCTCCTCCAGCCAAGGTATTAGCCGAACGAGCCAATGTCAAATACCCCAAGCCAACGTCCTCTAAAAAACGAAGGCGATTTTTCACTTCCTTCAATATTTTGTCAGCAATCATTTTTTCTCGCTCGCTGAGCTTCAATCTTTCAAAAAAATTCAAGGCTTCTGCAATAGTCATTGTTGATACCTCTGAAATATTTTTCCCTCCCAAACTAACCCACAAAACTTCTGGCTTATACCTCGATCCTCGACAAACACTACACGGGCTTTGAGACATATATTTTTCAATGTCTTCTCGTACTGCCTCGGAATCCGTTTTAAAATAACGCTCTCTCATAAAACCTAAAACTCCATTCCAGTTGATACTAAATCTCCAAACTGTTCCTGTTTTGGTGCGGAAACGGACTTCAATCTCATCCGGCTCTTCACTGCCAAAAAGAAGAATATTCTGTTGTCTTTCAGGAAGATCACAAAAACGAACATTGTCAGGAATGCGATAATAATTCGTCACTGCTCGCAAAACCGAACCTTGATAATTGTTAGGTCTATAGCTCCAAGGCATAATCGCTCCTTCGGCAATGGTTCGAGTTTTATCAGGAACAACAAGATCGGGATCAATTTCCTTTTTTGTACCCAAGCCCTCGCACCCTGGACAGGCTCCTTGCAGACTATTGAAAGAAAAAAGTCGCGGCTCTAGTTCTGGAAAAATCACCTCTTCATGTTCTGGACAAGCAAGGTTTTGATTGAATACTAATTCGTCGCGAAACGATTCCTTAACTTTGAACTTTGAACTTTGAATTTTGAATTTAACTTTCACAAATCCATTTGAAAGCTTAAGCGCGCTCTCTACACTTTCAAAAATTCGGCTTAAATTTTTGTCGCTGATCTCCACTGTGTCAATTAAAATGTCTATGCTGTGTTTTTTGTATCTCGCCAAAACCTTCCCTTTTTTAGCTTCCTCTTTTAGTTTCACTTTCCGGCCGTCAATATAGGCCTCTTCAAAACCGCGTTTCCACATTTCGGCAAGTAAAGTTGCATAATCTCCTTTTCGTTGACGGACAACCGGAGAAAGAATTTCGATTTTTCTCGAAGGTTCAACCTTCGGCACGCCGAAGGTTGAACCTTCGTCAATTATCCGATCTACAATTTCATCAAGAGAAAGTTTGGTTATTTCTTTTTGGCAAATCGGGCAATGGTATTTGCCGATTTTGGCATATAAAAGCCGCAAATAGTCATGAATTTCAGTTACTGTTCCTACTGTTGAGCGCGGATTGTGCGACGAGGTCTTTTGGTCAATAGAAATCGCCGGGCTCAAACCTTCAATGGAGTCTACATCCGGCTTTTCCATCTGTCCCAAAAACTGCCGAGCATAACTCGAAAGACTTTCCAGATATCGCCTCTGTCCCTCGGCAAAGATAGTATCAAAAGCCAATGTTGATTTTCCCGATCCACTGATCCCCGTAAACACGATAAACTTCCCTCGCGGAAGTTCAAGGTCGATGTTTTTGAGGTTATGTTCCCTGGCACCACGGATGATTATTTTATCCATAGATTTCTTCAAGATTCGACCTAGAGGAATTGGAGACTTTAGCCGACAAGGGAGAGGTCGAACCTTGGATTTTCCCGACTAATTCTTTTCTTAACACAAAAATGCCCTATTTAAGGCTTGCCCTGCACCAAATTTTTCTACAAATATAAAAATTTCCCCTAAATTGTATACCTACACACCATCATATTTTGGTGTGGGGGTTTCACTAAATAATAATACCATTGAGCTAATAAATCAATTTCAGTAAACTTTGTTTACTCCACCTGCAATTTCCTTAACTGCACAATTTCATCCCTTATCACCGCTGCTTTTTCGAATTCTAAATTTCGGGCAGCAGTTTTCATTTCAGCTTCTTTTTGTTTGATATAACCGGCGATGTCTTCCAGAGATTCAAGTTTCACGAATTCTCGAGGAATTTCGGGTTTAAGTTCGTGATCAACAATAGAAGCTATTTTTTTCCAGATAGTCTTGGGAGTAATGCGGTGTTTTTTGTTGTAGTCCAGCTGGATTTTTCGCCGGCGGTTGGTTTCGTCTATCGCCCGCTTCATTGAACCGGTAACTTTGTCGGCGTATAATATGACCCGCCCGGAGACATTTCTCGCCGCCCGCCCAATTGTTTGGATAAGTGAAGTTTCGGATCTCAAAAATCCTTCTTTGTCTGCATCAAGTATCGCGACTAGCGAGACTTCTGGGAGATCCAAGCCTTCTCGTAGTAAGTTCACTCCTACCAAAACATCAAATTTCCCCCGCCGCAAGTCTTCCAAAATTTTTACTCTCTCCAGTGTATCCACCCCCGAATGCAAATATTCTGATTTTATTTCATTCTCTTTAAGAAAATCCGCTAAATCTTCCGCCATCTTTTTGGTGAGAGTTGTGATTAACAATCTTTCTTTCTTTTCAATCACTTTTTTTACTTCGTTTATTACATCTTTCACCTGCCCCTTCGCTGGTTTTATAACCAATTCAGGATCGACTAAACCAGTCGGCCTAATGATTTGCTCAACCACACCAGCCCTCTTAGCGCCTAAAGCGCCAAGTGGCGCTTTAGGCGCCACGGAAACAAGCTTGGAATTAGTTTCCAAGCTTTTCTTTAGTTCGTATTTTCCTGGAGTCGCTGAGGTAAAAATGATTTGATTAATTTTCTTTTCAAATTCACTGAACTTGAGCGGTCGATTGTCAAAAGCGCTCGGCAAGCGAAAGCCGTTGTCAACGAGCGCTTTTTTTCGGGCATAATCACCGTTATACATCCCATTGAGTTGAGGAATGGTCACGTGAGATTCATCAATAACAATTAGAAAGTCTTTATTAAAATAATCGATCAGGGTATAAGGCGGCTCCCCCGCTCGGCGCCCAGTAAGATAGCGGGAATAATTTTCAATCCCGTTGCAGTAGCCAATTTCCCGCATCATTTCAAGATCTTGTTTTGTTCGCCGCCAAATCCTCTCCGATTCTAGGAATTTATTCTGTTTTTTGAAATAAACTACTCTTTCTTCCAGCTCTTTTTCTATCTTCAAGAGAGCTTCTTCCATTACCGGTTCCGGAACAACAAAATGTTTTGCTGGATAAATCAAAATTTTCTCTAGGTTCCCAAGCACTTCACCGGTTAAAAAGTCATACTCGCTAATTTTCGATATTCTATCACTTTTAATCTCTATTCTCGTTACAACTTCCCGCGAAGGAGACATAATCTCAATTATATTCCCTTGAGCACGAAATTTTCCCCGTGAAAGAGCCGCCGAGCGAACAAAGTGCATTTCAATCAGGTCAGAAACTAGCTTTTCTCGATCGATAGCCTCCCCCACTTTTAAGCTCAAAGAAATATCTTCATAAAATTCCGGGGAGCCTAAACCATAAATGCAAGAAACAGAAGCTACTACAATCACATCCTTTCGCGATAAAACCGCCGCTGTTGCCGCATGACGAAGCCGGTCAATTTCATCGTTGATGTCAGCTTCTTTCTCAATATAAGTATCGGTAGAGGCAATATAGGCTTCGGGCTGATAGTAATCATAATAGGAAACAAAGTATTCTACCGCATTTTTCGGGAAAAAAGTTCGAAATTCTTGAGCCAATTGTGCCGCCAGCGTTTTGTTAGGCGCTATTACTAGCGTCGGTTTTTGAACTTGAGCAATAACGTTGGCAATAGTAAAAGTTTTCCCTGATCCTGTCACTCCCAGAAGCGTTTGAAATTTCGCCCCCCGCCGAAGCCCAGCCGTCAATTGCTTGATTGCCTTCGGTTGATCACCGGCCGGCTTGAACTTGGAAGATATTTTAAATTTCATATAAACTTTGACGAAGGTTCAACCTTCGTCAAATTATTCGAGAAACAATTTTTCATCCTCTTTTTTATCTCTGAAATGCTTTATATTTGCTTTGGCTTGATCTGCATAATGTAAATTTCTGAATTCTTTGATAACTGGATTTGAATTGCACAACAAATCGCTTTCATATTTCCCGAGATAAAAAGGCTGGCTGCACCACTTATAATTTTCCGCCGGAGCAATCCCGTGTATTTCACTGTTGCAATTCACATATGTTGTAAGATAAAAAAGTTGCCCATTGTCTTTGATATGCACTGCCTTGAAACGCCCTTGAAAAAGCGCTCCCGATCGATCATATTTCTTGTTGAAATACATTGTGTAGCTTGTTCCCAATCGATGCATAAATTTTTCCACTCCTTTTTCCTCCAACTGCTGGATTATAAAATGATAATGGTTGGGATTCAGGCAATAAGCTACAAAATCAATCAATGGCCGTTCTTGACGAAGGTTCAACCTTCGGAATTCCGAAGGTTGAACCTTCGTTTCGCCTCTCAAATGATTTCTGTATCTGTCTATTAATCCATCTTCGATATCATTCAAAAGAATAAGTGATGAAAAAAAGCGCCAATAGTCACTTTCATCACCAAAAATATTCCGCTTGTCCACTCCGCGATTATATACATGATAATATTCTCCTGTTGCAAGTTCCTTTTTTCTCACGATTCTATTATTGACGAAGGTTCAACCTTCGTCAAGAAACTTTTCAAAAGATTATAATGGCGATATAGTGATATTATATCACATAACGCATAACGCGAAACTCATAATTTTATGTTCAAACGCGGAATTGCTACCTTTACCCTTGATTACGGCAAATGTCCAAAATGGCTTTTTGAGCGAATGGTGAAACTAGGACGGGAAATAACACGGGTAATTGTCGCTGAATACGGACCCGATGAATTTGTGAAACGGATAGCCGATCCGGTCTGGTTTCAGGCACTCGGAACGGTACTGGCTTTCGACTGGAACGCGTCGGGGCTCACAACGATTTTAACCGCCGCTCTTAAAGAAGCCATTCGTGGAGAAGAACAAGATTTAGGAATATATATCTGCGGCGGGAAGGGCAAAACGTCACTCAAGACTCCAGAGCAAATTTCCCTTCTTGGCGCGCGGGCGGGGCTCACACAGGAAAAAATAAATTCACTGGAATACAATTCAAAGATGGCCGCCAAAGTGGATTCTTCGCTTATTCAAGACGGCTTTCAAATTTATCATCATTCATTTTTTTTCAGCCGAAACGGCGTTTGGGCAGTTGTCCAGCAAGGAATGAATGAAAAAAATGTGACAGCAAGGAGATATCACTGGTATTCTGACAAAATAAGTAATATTGTAATTGAACCGCACAGCGGAATTATTTCCGACGGAAAAAATATTGGACTCAATATGACTGCCAAAGAAAGCGAAAAAGCGCAAAAAATCTCAATAGAACTGGTACAAGGAAGTTATAATACTTTAATGAAAGATTTGAAACTCCTGCGAAAATATTCCACTCCGCAAAGCGACATTATTTCTCTGACGAAGGTTCAACCTTCGTCAAGAAGCCTTCGTCAAGAATTTGTAGATCTCAAGCTCCATGACCGCGATTTCAAGGTTTTACCGGTTATCGCTGAAGATTTTACCAAAAGCAAGTATTTGCAAAAAATTCTTTATGAAGTTTCGGAAATCAGACCGAAAAATTATGAAGAGCTAGTGTCGCTCAAAGGGGTAGGACCCAAAACGATTCGAGCGCTGGCTCTCACAGCTGAAGTGATTTATGGCGCCAAAGCATCGTATGAAGACCCAGCCCGCTATTCTTTTGCCCACGGTGGGAAAGATGCTATTCCCTACCCCGTCGACCGGCCAACCTATGACCAAACCATCACCGTGATGCAGGAACTTGTAAATAAAATGAAATTAGGATATTCTGAAAAAAATAAGATTATGGAGAAGTTGAGATAATATGTCAAAGATAGAAAAATTTCAGCTAAATTTGTTTAAAGACAGCGAAAGCAACAAAAGTATTGAAGTGTATGAGATCGGCGATGGATTCGTAATTATGCGAGTTATGAATGAATATATCAAGTATGGCTATATAAACATTCACGGTAAAGTAAAACTAGGTGAAATTTCGCGATGGAATAATTCTCAGATTTATGATCCAAAAAACCGGAAGCAATATCCGAATCTTGAAAAAGATGCTCGCAAGCAAGCTTTCGCAATTTTGAGTAAGCAAGCCGCCGAAAAAAATCCTGCTATCAAGGCTAAAAAATATCAAAAAGATCCTCGCCAAAAAGACCTTTTTTGATAACAACTTTCCTAAGATGTCATCTTAGGAATAACTTAAAAAGAGGCCCAACCCCTACTAACCAAAAAAGCTATGAGAGGTCGGGCCTCTATTATTTCGCCTCTTCTGCTTTCTTATTGAGGCTGTTCTTCTGTCGTCGGAGAAGTTGGAGTTTCCTCACTTGAAGTTTCCGGCATCTCCGGCATTTCCGGAGCAGTCATTGGAGCCTCCGGAGCTGTTTCTTCTGGAGCTGAAGTGGTTGTTGTTTCCTCTTGCATAAGACACCCCCTTTCTAGTTTGTTACATTATTCAAAAATACTCTACCTCCTCTCCCCATCTCTCAAACAGTGACAGCAATAATCGCTGTTTTTGCTTCCATCGCTGTTGGTTCCAAAATCCTCTGGTTTCCTCATCGGCATACCACAAGACATACAATGAGGATCCAACGTTTCTTGTTCTTGAGATTTTTCTTCTAGCTGCTCATCAGACATAAAATTATTATTATTTTTAATTACAAATCACAAGCACCAAATTCCAAATAAAATCCAATTTTCCAAATTTCAATGGCCGGAAATTTTTGGTCATTTGATTATTGATTTTTAGAATTTATTTGGAATTTGGAATTTGGAATTTCTGCTAAAGCGGTTTTTCTCCCATATCAAAGGCATCGGCTGAAGCAGATGGAGTAACAAAGCTGGCTTTTTTCATAATTTCTTCATTTACTATATCACGATTTCTCCCGTATTTCAATTTAGAAAGCTCTTTGATAGCTTCAGCTATCTTGGGATTACCCTTTGACGGCGGATAGGTTTTTAAATTGAAAGGCGGCGCCACTTGGCTCGCAATAAGAAGTTTTACAAAAGCATTTCGATTATCAACGTTCATCAAATCATTAGCGTCAAAAGTTGGTTCAAACTGCTTCTGCAAAAATTCCGCGTCCTCTGCTCCCACTCGAAAAGCGCAAAGAGAACCCACATTTCCAAAAACAGCTTTTGAAATTTCTTCTTTGAGCTGGGCAATAAATTGATGAGCAATGATGAGTGACAGGCGATACTTTCGAGCTTCAGAAAGAATTTGGGCAATTGAATCAGTGGTGAAATTTTGAAACTCATCAATATACAAAAAGAAATCTTTGCGCTCGTTTTCCGGTATATCCACCCGCGAAAGCGCCGCAATCAAAATTTTCCCCACGATTATCATTCCGAGAAGATTGGCATTAATCTCGCCAATTTTTCCTTTGGATAAATTAACCAGGATTATCTGCTGATCATCCATTGCCCGACGAAAATTGATAGTTGACTTTTCCTGGGCAATAATCGGCCGCATCATATCGTTGGAAATAAATTGGGTAAGTTTTGAAGTAATATAAGGAACCATATTAGCCAGCGCCGCTTCGCCGCCCGCTTTTTCAGCTTCTTTTTCCCAGAAATTTTTGACCACTGGATTCAAGCAATGAGCCAACTTCATATGACGAAATTCCTCGTCCGCCAAAACCCGCGGAATTTCCATCAAGGTGGAACCGGATTCGGGATGCTCCATAACAAGAAGAGCGGCATTGCGCATATACTGCTCAAACATTGGACCGCCGGTTTGGCGTAGATCATAAAGCTTGTCAAAAATATTTATCATCTCATTAATAACAAAGGTTTTTTGCTCCGGTTTTCGCTGATCGTATTCAAGCATATTGAGACCAAAAGGGCGCTCCATATCTGCCGGATCGAAATAAATCACATCTTCAGCTCGCGTTCTAGGAATAGATTCAACAATGTTTTCAACTAAATCCCCATGAGGATCAATGACGCAAACCCCCTCTCCATTTTCAATGTCCTGCTTTACCATTTCTTGAATCATCGTTGACTTTCCAGTTCCGGTTTGTCCAATAATATAAAAATGGCGCCGCCGATCGTCCCGGCTGTGCCGAATGACCGTTTCTACTCCCCGATAATCGTTGAAGCCAAGTTTTATGCCTTCCTTGGAAATATTTGGAGGCGGAGCGGCTGTGCGGGATTTGAGCCAAGCAATTTTCGGCGTTTCGGTTGAAGGAAGAGGGAAATGAAAAATACTGGCTAGTTCTTCAGAAGAAAGAATCATTCTTTGATCATCACGGAAATTTCGGAAAATGAAATCAAAAGCGATATTTTTTTTGCGGATTCGGTCTTCTCTTATCACCCTAAACCTATTCAGTCCCGGATTTTCATACTGAACGAAGCTATTTTCAAGCTCGGCTAACACCTGTTCAACTCGTTCCTGGCTGAGAGCGGAAGCTACCAGTCGGATATTAGCAAAAAATCCCGGTTTATTTGCCTTTCCCTCGATTTTTTTCACTACCTCCTGCTCTTCGGGAGTGAGCTGAACTGGCTCCTTGTCGCTTTTCAAAATATCTTTTTTCTGACTGTCCTCTTTTTTCATCACTATCTTAAAAAATCCCCGCAAGAACTCCCGAAGAAAATTGTCTTTTTTTACATCCGAAAGGCGTCTTCCTTGCTGCATTTTATGAGCTACTTCGCGACCCTTTGTCCTCCAATCCCCGCGAGCCGGCTTTACCAGAATTTGAATAGCTGCTCCCTCTCTTTTTTCATTAAATTTTCCCAAAACATTAGTAATGTTATTGAGTGGATCCGACTCCAAAGATTGATAAGTTCGAATAGGAAAATGATTTTTTTCAGTGAATTTTAAGTAAGATGCCGCTGTGAAACTCCCCGGATAAAAAATATTGTAATCCTTCACTCTTTCCAAAGACGCCTTGGGATAAAAACTGTGAATTTGCCTTTCAACGATACCCATAAATTTTCGCGGTGCGCCGACATAAAAAGAAATTTCATCGTTGTTTGAGGGATTAGCAATTTCAAAAGACACAACTGCGTCTCCATAAATCAATCGATGAAAAATTCCCGCATTTTCCTTGATATTTCCGAGACTGGCCAGAAGATGCTCCATTACAGAAATAAGTTCTTTGTCGCTTTTTGGCGGTTGAGACTGCTGACCCGGCTGGCTTTGGGCTTTAAGCGGACGGGAAACTTTTACCACATCAATATCCATATTCAAAGAACGGGTAATTTGACCCCGAAAAGAAACAAAACTTTTGAAAATCATTAAAAAAGCCGAGCCAAAGCTCACGGCGGCAAGCAAAAAAGCAAAGGGATAAAGAATTAGATTGAGATTGTAGGCATCCATTTCTTAAAATTCCTAACTCCTAATTTCCAATTCCAATTTTTAACAAAGCATCCAATGGGAAGTTTAATTCTTTTTCAAAGAATTACTTTTTGATTTTTTAATTATAGGTAGATTCTAAAATCTATCCTATTTGACATTTGAAATTTTACTAAAAATTGGGTATTGGATATTTGGAATTATCTTACAGCTCTTTTAGCAATCCTTTTGCTATAAGTTGTTTTCTTAAATTTTCCTCCAACAGCCGATCATGAATTTCATCTAGAGTGTAATTATCTGCTTGGCTGGGAGGTTTTCCTTTATCCATATGCTGAGCTACTTTAATGGCATGTTCGGGACCCTTGTAGAGCGCCAGTTCTACTAGTTTTTCCACCTTTTTTTCATATTCTGTTATTTGAGAGACTGTTTCTGCATCTTCTTTTATACTTGCTGAAACTGCCGGTTTTTGAACTTGAATCGTTTTTCGAGTTGTCTCGATTTTTTCAGAAACTTCTTCAGGCATCTTTTCTACTCCTGCTTTTTTTTCGATGCTTGGCAATTTTTCTTTTACCGGCATTTCCGGAATTGCCGGCGCTTCTGGTTTCTCTGAAGTCTTATTTTCAGCGTTTTCCGAAATATTTTCCGACTTCTCGCCAGGAATTTTCTCTTCCGGCTTCTTTGCCAAATCCAGATCCTCCTTTTCAATTGGCTCTTGATAAGATGGCTGCGACATAAAAAATTTCTGTAAATGCTTATTTATTTGTGCGATATCAACACAAACAAAACTCCTGTTGAAATTCTAACATCCAACTTCCAATCCCTATAAACGACCGATGATAAAAATTTTAATTTTGGAAATTGGATATTGGAAACTAGAAATTATGCCGAAGGTGTTGCTATCCCCATATCTTCTTTCAGCTCCTGTCTGAAATTGTCAACAATACCTCTCACGAACTCCTCATAGTTGGAAATTTTTTCGGCAAGAAACGCTTCAATGCCATCCGGATTTTTTTCCATTATGTCAACTAGTTTTTCTTGATCCTCTTTTTCTAACCTTTCCATTGTTTCTAGGTAAATTCTCTTCATTACCACTTCTCCAATTTTTACCAACAATTCTTCCTGCTTTTCCTGAGGAAGTTCCGAAAGTCCTAGTTCTTCAATAATCGTCTGCTGCATAATTGTCTCTTTTTGATTTGTCATTTTTTTATTCTCTTATTAAATAATTAAGTTACTCGTTAGCCGCTCGACTGATCATCTGAAAAATACCCTCAGGAGGAACTTTCCCTTCCAATACCCCCCTCTTCACCCAATTCCCAATGCTTTCATTGTCAACTGGCGGACCAAGTTCCTCGACTAATTTTTGAGCCGCCCGCCAGTATCGTCGTCTTTCAAAGAAATCAGAAGGCGGTCCCATTGGCTGATCAGAAATAATCAAACCTTCCGACACCCTTTTATAGAATTCATTTGCCGGCTCATTCCAGTCAATTTTGGTTCCCGCTCCGTATATTTTGCCTTGAACATACTCCAATAATTTTTGAGCTCTGGAAATATCAACTTTCCCTAATTCTTCACCTTCCGCCGCAAGCTCCGCCGCAATCGGACCGCGAATTTCAGCCAGCCTTGCATCAGCCGCTCTGCCTCGCGCCCGAGCTTCTTCAATTCGCCGGTCAAATTCACTGGTGTCAACAGGATATCCGCCTTTACCTTGAGGCTCATATCTGCCTCCTAAACTTCGCGGGCGTTGAACATCTGAAAGGTAGCCGGCTTTGACTCCGGAAGTACTTTCAAAAATAATCGTTCCATCCGGCCTCAAAAAAACTGTATCGCCTGGATGAACCAAATCTTTCACTCGTCCGCCCTGCATTTCTGCCAACTTTCGCACTGAATTGGCTGTTCTGTTTTCCGCCCAAATTTTTATCTTTTCGCTGTCAGAGAGATCATTAAAATCACTTGCTCTTATTCCCAAGCGGCCCAAATAACCCTGTTCCTTGAAAGAGTAAAACAAATTTTTAAGTTTGGGATTATGGGGATCATAGCCATATTTTTCCGGATTCTCCATATAAGCGTCCCGCGTTACTTTCCAAAGACTCTCGCCGGGTTCAATAACTTTGCTAACACCGCGAAATTCTTCTGGAATATGTCCTTCCGCTTCGGTACCATATCCTTGCGGTCCGTATCTTCCAGCTCCGTATCTTTCGTCAACACTCAAAGCTCCTCTACTTGCTCCTTCGGGAGTTGTTACAGTTCCTTTTGCGCCTTCTTCAACCATTGGCGGCCCGCCACCGTAGCCCTTCACTGACGGAGCTTCCGGCATCGTTCCACTTCTTCCACCTATCCACCAATTACCAATTTTTTCCCGAAAGTAGCTAGCAAAAATTCCGCTTCCTACTAGAAAACCAGTAAAGATTCCCACATGTCTTCTCAAAAGATCTCCTCTCTCTCTTCGCGCGAAGCGCTGATTCATATCCCTATGGTAGTTGTTGATTAAATTGTGAAGAGCTTCTGCCCGATATTCAAGATTAGTTTGATCAAGTTCCAACATTCTCTCAGCTGTTCTCAAGCCGCTGGTCCTTCGGCGCCAACTATCAGCAAATGACTGAAGTAATTCTTGAGTACCTTTAGCCGCCGCCGCTCCTCCCATTATTCGCATCACAATCATTCCTGAAACAGTCACCGCCCCGCCCCCTAAAGCAAATAAAGCTAAGGAAGTTCCAATTTTTGTCCAAAAAGGCAATCTTCTATAATTATCAATCGCCCTGTTCCACCAAGCCTCAACTCTCCCTGCTAAAGTTCCCCGGCGCAAATCCTCCGCTTGCCGAAATTGCAATTTTTTGTTTTGTAAATTCAAGTCATGATTTACAAAAATATCCCATAGCAAGTTTTGAGCTTCTTGGCGAAATTGAGTTTCGTTAATTTGCCCGTCTCTCAATCTCTCCTGAAGCCTTCTCATACTCAAATTATTGAAGGCCTCTCTTGAAGCAATATAGACTTCCCGAGCTCGAGCTACATCTGGATCGTTTTCCACGTTTCTAATTCCTAATAATCTTTGAATGAGTCCCATTCTTGACTTTGCCGCTGCATAAGCTTGCGCGTAGGCATTTTCGGCACGCAACAATTGTTCTTGAAGACGAGTTATTTCATTTTCAGTCGCTTCTCTTCCTCTCGGCGATCTCGATTCCTTTTGAGGCTGTCTGGGG
>CAZHTL010000017.1:0-2573 GCA_964535415.1 uncultured Bdellovibrionales bacterium
GATACATGAAGGCATTTTACTCCTCTAAGAAGCCAACGATAAAAAAAACTTGAATAAAGAAAGTTGTGAAGCTTGGAAATAAAAGAATTTGCTTGCGGATAAAAAATAGGCGTGTGTACTCCTACAATAATCGGTGGCAAGCTTTTATAGCTTTTTCCTTTTAAAAGCAACAAGTCAACCAGCTCATTTTTGGCATATATGATATCATATTTTTGGAGCTCTTTATTCAGATTTTTATAGGAAGTTTTTATCCAACGTACCGTCCCTAGTCGCTCCAATATTTCTTCCTCTTTTTCGCGTCCCCGAACGTTAATTTTCCCAAAAAAATTTCCGCGCGCGAAAATGTGAAGAAATCTGGCAAACTTTCGGAAAAAGTTTTCATCCATTGTGAGAATGTCAGCTTCAATTCCCCTTTCCCTTAAATTTCTTGCCAGTTCAATAAAATATTTCTCCGCTCCTCCACCTTGAGTAAGAAGCGGAAGCATAAACAAAGCAATTTTAAACTCTTTGTTTTCCATAAACGAAACCTCTTAACGAATAATAAAAACTAACCAACAACAAAAATATATTGAAAAAGGGCAGGATTAAAATTCTTTTGTCTCGATATTCTTTGGCGAAAACAAGTTTTGTATAAAAAAACGAGTAGGACAAGATTAATAGGATAGATAAAATATTAAGATACGGAATAAACAGGGAAATAAGCAGTATCTCCCTGAAAAAAGTTTTTGTCAGTTTTTTAATTCCCCAAATTCTTCCAAGCGTAAGCAAAGTTCCTTGAGCTTCTGAATACTGAGCTTGTTTGCGAATGATATCTTTCCAGCTAAAACTTGGATCGATCTTGTGGAGGTGGATTATCTTCGCCTGCGTTTGGGAAATTTCCCCAATTTTTTGCAATTTGAACACTATGTCTCCGTCTTCCCCTGCCGTTCGAAAATGTTTTTCGTCAAAAAACCCAACCTTTTCAAGCGCGCTTTTTCGAAAAGCGTCGAATTTTCCGTCAATTCCTGAAAAATTTTTTCCGACTAACCTTGCAAAAAAACACTTTTGCCAAAAGTTATACTTATTCCATATCTCAAGCGGGTGAACTACTATATGAGTAGTAGCTACTACCTTTTCATCCGAAAAAGGCTCGACTAATTTCCAAAGCGCTTCTTTTTCAAGAAGAATATCTTGATGAAGAGTGACAACAATATCACCCTGAGCTTTTTTTATTCCTTTATTATAAGCCGCCGCCAGTCCCGACTGTTTCTCATTTTGAAACAACCGAAAGTTTGGCTTTCCGGAAAGATATTTTTGAAGTATCAAAATCGAATCATCGCTGGAAGCATCATCAACAGCAATAAACTCATCAAATTTTCTTGACTGAGAAAATAAGCTTTTTAATGTTTTCTGAAGAGTAGACTCTCCATTCCGCACCGGCATTATGACAGAAATTTTGAAATCCCTTCTCATTGTTTCTCACTTCAAAGTTCGAATTAATCTCGCTGGACTTCCCGCAATTACCGAATAAGCTGGAAATGATTTAGTCACGACACTATTGGCACCCACTACGCAGTGCTTTCCTAAGCGCACTCCTTTTAAAATAAAAGAATGAGCACCAATAAAACACTCGTCTTCAATTACTATCTCCTTCCCTTCGGTTATCCCTCCTTCTAAGGGAGGAATATCCGGGTTCAAAACATTATGGTCGTGATCCATTATTGAGACGTTATAAGAAATCAAACACTTCCTTCCGATGATCACTTTTTTGCAAGCGGAAATAACTACATTGCGGCCAATTTGGGTTCCGTCACCAATAATTATCTGGCCGCCTTTAGTATACTTTGAAATGTCCAGCCATGCCCTTCGGCCAATAACCACATTGTCTCCTAAGACAACGCCCCTTAGAATCGGATCAAGATCGTATCCGGGACCAATAAAGCTGTCTTTTCCGAACTTCATTCCCTTGAGTCGAGCTGGAAGAGAAATAATATAACCAATTATTTTGTTGAATATATTCATTGATTTTTCTCAAAGTTTGACCTTTTTAACCTTCAAGGTTGAACCTTTTTGATATTTTTTACACAAAACAATCCAAAAGCAAGACTAGGGAAATAATAGGTTATCAGCTGACTTATTGCGGCAACAGCAAACCAAAAAACTTTCGGCCTAAATCTAATACTGGCGGTAAAATCGCTTTCTGACCCTGGTATGTCAACCTCCATTTCTTGATGCAAAAACTTGAAACCAGCCAGCCCCCAACATTGAAAGCCAAGCGACTTCATTTTCTGAAAATCCCAACCTGACAAATGCTTTTGCCTTGGGTTTCTGTCTCGCTCACCCTGAAAAACAAAGCCGTTTGGAGTGGAAACAAGAATTTTTTTTCTTGCCCACATTTGGGCTTTTCTCAAAATTTCATACCCCTCTTCTTCAGAAAGATGCTCCAAAACTTCAATCAAAATCACCGCGTCAAAACTTTTTTGTGGAAAATCAACTTCTTCAATTTCTTTCTCAATATATTCGGTATGAATCTTTCTCCTTTTTGATTCTTTAAGATAAGGCTGGAAAATGTCCACTCCAACACTATATTTTAC
>CAZHTL010000018.1:0-2712 GCA_964535415.1 uncultured Bdellovibrionales bacterium
GTTTTTAGATTTTCCATTTTAGTTTTTAGCTAAACCCATGCCATCTAAGAAAAGGCTTATTCTTATCGATTCCAATGCCATCATCCATCGCGTCTATCACGCCCTTCCACCGCTGACGACCAAAAAAGGGGAGATCGTGAACGCGGTTTACGGGTTTACGTCCGTGCTTTTAAATGTTCTGAATAAATTTAAGCCGGAATATATTGCGGCCGCTTTTGACCGCAAAGAACCAACTTTTCGTCACAAGGAATTTAAGGACTATAAAGCTACTCGGGTAAAGGCTCCTGACGAGCTCTATGAGCAAATCCCTATCGTGAAAGAAATTGTCGAGGTTTTCAATATTCCTATCATTGAAAAAGAAGGTTATGAAGCTGATGATCTCATTGCCACTTTGGCGCGAAAAGCCGAAAAACTTCATCCAGAGATAGAGGTGATTATTGTTACCGGAGATCTTGATACACTTCAGTTGGTCAATGACAAAGTGAAGGTTTTGGCTCTTCGCAAGGGAATGAGCGATTCCGTTCTTTATGGCAGGAAAGAGATTTTTGAAAAGTATGGTCTTGTGCCCGAACAGATGATTGATTATAAGGGATTGCGAGGAGACCCTTCTGATAATCTTCCCGGAGTTCGCGGCGTTGGCGAAAAGACAGCTGTTGAGCTTCTCAAAAAATACAAAACTCTGGAGGGAGTTTATCAGAATCTTGCCGAAATAAAAGAAGGTATTCGCAAAAAATTGGAAAAAGATAAACTACAAGCTTTCTTCAGTAAGCGTTTAGCACGGCTGGTGGAAAACGCTCCTATTGACTTTGACCTTGAAAAATGTTTAGCTCGAGATTTTAGCCGAGTGAAAGTCATCAATCTTTTGCGAGAACTTGAATTTTTTTCGCTTCTTCGGCGCCTCCCGGGTTATGAAGATCACTTGAAAGAGAGCGAAAAAAACAAACCCGCTGATCGAAAAAGTTTGGAAAAAATAGAATGGAAAAAAGTCGAAGACTCCGAACTTGAAAAATTTCCGGAGGTAATTTCAATTGCTTCGGAAGGGCAGGGCATTGCGGTAAGCAGTGACTCTCGTTCAGCTGTTTATTTTTCTAAGATTAGCCCCGATTTTAAAAAAATTTTGGAGGATGGAAAGATGAGAAAAGTTGGCTTTGATCTCAAAAGAGAGCGGCATCTTTTAGATGAAAAAGAAGTGAATTTGCAAGGAATTTCTTTTGATGTTCAGCTAGCAGCTTATCTTTTGAGCTCCGGAACAAATCTTTCCTGGGAGGATCTTGTTCTTCAAGAGTTGGGAATAATGGTTCCAAAAGAAAGCAAAAAATCCGGGCAAGCAACTTTTGTTTTTCAAGAAGATGAGGGAGAAATAGAAAGACTTTGTCAAAAAGCGGCTTATAGTTTGGCTCTCAAAGAAAAACTTGAAAAGAAGTTGGAAAAAATTAGCCGAGAACAGGCTTCGCAAGGACAGGAGAAGACGCTTAAAGATCTTTTTGAAAAAATTGAAATGCCGCTGGTGGAAGTTTTATTCAAAATGGAAAAGGCGGGCGTAAGGATAAATAAAACCGTCCTAGAAGGCATTTCGGCTAAACTTGACCAGCGAGTAAAGAAGCTGGAAAAAGAAATTCAGAAAATGGCTGGCGAGGATTTCAATGTCAATTCTTCTGTTCAGCTTCGGGAAATTCTTTTCGAAAAACTCAAAATTCCTACTCAGGATATTAAAAAAAGAAAAACTGGATTTTCAACAGCTTCTTCAGAGCTTCAGAAAATAAAAGCGCTCCACCCGATCATTGAAAAAATTGAAGAATACCGGGAACTTTTCAAATTAAAAACTACTTATCTCGATACTTTACCGGAAAAAACGGATGAGAATTCGCGCTTGCATACTACTTTTAATCAAGCAGTAACGGCGACGGGTCGACTTTCTTCGTCAGAGCCCAATTTGCAAAATATTCCCATTCGGACGGAGCTGGGTCAAATTATCCGCACTGCTTTTGAGGCGGAAGAGGGCTATAAACTTGTAAGTTCTGATTATTCCCAAATCGAACTTCGAATTGCAGCTTATCTTTCTGGGGATGTGCGAATGATCACTACTTTTTTAGAAGGAGAAGATATTCACGCGGCCACAGCGGCAAGAATCAGCAAGGTTGAACTTGATAAAGTGTCTGAAAAAATGCGCCGGGCCGCCAAGGCTTTGAATTTTGGTATTATCTACGGTATGAGTCCCTTTGGTTTTGCTCAATCAGCGGGAGTCAGTCCCGAGGAAGCCAAAGAATTTATCCGAAAGTATTTTGCTAACTACCCCCAAGTTTCTCAGTTTCTTGACGAAGTGAAAATTTCAGCGCGCGAAAAGGGATTTGTGGAAACAGAAATGGGTCGGCGTCGATATATTCCGGAAATAAACTCATCCAATCTTCAGCTTAGGAATCAAGCTGAACGAATGGCAGTGAATATGCCTATTCAGGGACTAGCGGCAGACATTATCAAATTGGCGATGTTGGAAGCTGATAAATTGATTCAGGAAAAATATCCTAAAGCAAAAATGATTCTTCAAGTTCACGACGAACTTCTTTTTGAAGTTCCGGAAAAAATTGCAGAAAAGTTTGCTCAAGACATCAGGATTGTTATGGAGAATGTCTATAAGCTTTCTGTCCCGCTCATTGTTGATGTAAAGATCGGAGATAATTGGGGAGAAATATAGGAGATTTGTCTAGTAATAAT
>CAZHTL010000019.1:0-3318 GCA_964535415.1 uncultured Bdellovibrionales bacterium
GTGCAAGTGGCTGGCTCAACAGTTTCTCGGGCAACGCTTCACAATGAGGATGAGATAAAAAAGCTGGATGTGAGAATTGGTGACACAGTGGTGATACATAAAGCCGGTGATATTATTCCAGAAATTGTGGAGGTTTTGAAAAATTTGCGAACCGGAAGGGAGAAAAAATTTCATATGCCGACCCGATGTCCGATTTGCGGTAGTCTAGTGAAAAGAGAAGTTATTAAACAAAGTTCGGATAAATCAAAGCTTGGCTTTTCTGTCTCGCATTATTGTACAAACAAAAATTGTTTTGCTATTGAAAAGGAAAAAATAATCCATTTTGTTTCAAAGAAAGGTTTTGATATTGAAGGTTTGGGTGAAAAAATTGTGGAACAATTGATGAACGAAGGGCTGATTTCAAATGCGGCGGACATTTTTGAACTTACCACGGGAGATCTTGAGCCTCTCGAAAGATTTGCCGAAAAATCAGCTGATAATCTGGTAAAAGCAATTGAAAAATCCAAGAGAATTGAATTCCCGAAATTTTTATTCGCTCTAGGAATTCGGCATGTGGGAGAAGAAACAGCTGTATTGATAATGCGTAATTTGCAATTAGTAATGGGAAGAAAAAAATTAGAAAATTTAGATGATATAATTAGATATTTTCCGAGTATCCGCATTGAAGATTGGATGAGGATTAAAGGAATCGGAAATAAGGCGGCAG
The DNA here is from genome assembly GCA_964535415.1 of uncultured Bdellovibrionales bacterium. Lineage (GTDB taxonomy): Bacteria > Patescibacteriota > Minisyncoccia > Moranbacterales > UBA11712 > CAZHTL01. Next base: position 707 of record CAZHTL010000019.1, read on the forward strand.
AAAGTCTGCACGAGTGGTTTAATGAAAAGGAAAACCTAAAGTTACTTGAAAAAATGAAAAATTTGGAAGTGAAGGTGATATTTCCCGATTTACAAGTTACAAATTACAAACTACAAGGCAAATCTTTTGTCCTTACGGGAGAGCTTAAATCAATGACTCGCGATGAGGCCAAAGAAAAAATTCGTTCTCTTGGCGGAGATGTTTCTTCTTCGGTGAGCAAAAAAATAGATTATGTTGTAGTTGGCAAAAATCCAGGATCAAAGTATGATAAGGCTAAGGCATTAGGAGTAAGGATTCTGGATGAGAATGCTTTTTTGGATATGCTAAAAAAATAAGTATTTACTGAATTCAATTTTCAATTTTCAAACAATTTTCAATGGCCGAATTTCAAATTGAAAACTGAAAAATTGAAAATTTATTGTAAATTAATCATTGACCGTTGAAAATTTTTGTTAAGTAAAGACGAGGTAAAAAAAATCGCCAATTTAGCGAGAATAGAGATCAGCGAACAAGAAGCCGAAAAGTATTCAAAAGAGCTTTCGGCTATTTTGGATTTTGTGGAAAAATTGAAGGAAGCCGAGACTGAGGAAATAGAACCCATCGCTCACATTGCCGGAGCAAAAAATGTGACGAGAGAAGATAAAATAATCGAAGCTCTTTCTGAGACAAAGGACAAAATTATCAAAAATTTTCCAGAGAAGAAGGATCGATTTGATAAGGTAAAAGCCATTTTCTAGTTTTTATGAAATACAAACTAAGCGGAATACGAAAAGGTTTTGGTTATAAAATTCTTTTTGGTTAATGTTGAAATTTTTACGAATTATGAATCTTGTGCCTGTCCAAAATGCTTTGATTTTTTTTAAGGCGACAGTAGATAAATGAATTGATAATTTTTCCGAAGGGTGATTCTGTAGCCTTGAAATATTTCGAAGCAGGCGAGCGAATGTACCAATCCATATAATTCGTAGTTCATATGTTTGTATAGATTCATAATTCGTAAAGAATATCATGATTCGAGAGCTTCATAACAAGTTAGTCAATCAAGAAATTACTTCAGAAAAGCTCACTGAAGAATATTTTGTTAAGATTAAAGAAAAAGATCCCGAGATTAAGGCTTATTTAAGCCTTAATGAGGAATTTGCGTTAGACAAGGCTCGAGGAGTGGATAAAAAAATAAAAAGAGGGGAAACAGTTGGTTTGCTTGCTGGTATCCCTTGTGCGATTAAAGACAACATTTGCGTTGAAAACTTGCCAACAACAGCTGGATCAAAGATTCTAGAAAATTATATTACTCCTTATGATGCAACGGTTATTAAAAAGCTAAAAAAAGAAGATGCAATATTTCTGGGAAAGACGAATCTAGATGAATTTGCAATGGGATCTTCTACTGAAAATAGTGCTTATCAAATAACTAAAAATCCTCACGATATAAATCGGGTTCCAGGTGGTTCTTCTGGAGGTTCTGCAGCAGCAGTTGCGGCAGATGAATGCGTTTGGGCGCTGGGTTCTGACACAGGCGGATCGATTCGTCAGCCAGCTTCTTTTTGCGGCGTAGTAGGACTTAAGCCCACCTATGGATTGGTTTCTCGTTATGGTCTCGTGGCCATGGCTTCGAGTTTTGATCAAATTGGGCCGATCACTCAAACGGTTGAGGATGCAGCAATTGTTCTTACAAGAATTGCGGGGGCTGATCGAAATGATTCAACAGCAATGAAAAGCGTTGATACAGTTTATGAAAACTGTCTTTCCGGGGAAATAAAAAATCTCAGAATTGGATTGCCAAAAGAATATTTTGAGGGGAAAGGTTTGGATTCAAAAGTGAAAGAAATTGTTAAAAAAGCCATTCAGAAATATGAACGACTAGGAGCTAAGCTAGTGGATATTAGTTTGCCTAGCAGTGAATATGCTTTAGCCACCTATTATATTATTATGCCTTGCGAGGTAAGTTCTAATTTAGCTCGCTTTGATGGAATTCGATTTGGAAAATCAGTAGAGAAAGACGTTACGTCAGGAGAAGATCTGGTCCTAAAGGAAATTTATTTCAAATCCCGCGCCCGCTATTTAGGAAAGGAAGTCAAACGTCGGATTATGCTTGGTACTTATGCTCTTTCAGCTGGGTACTATGACCAGTATTATAAAAAAGCTCAAAAAGTTCGGGCTCTTATCAAAAAAGAATTTAAAGAAACTTTCAACAAAGTAGATATAATTCTGGGTCCCACTGCCCCAACCCCAGCTTTCAAAGTTGGAGAAAAAACCCAAAATCCGCTAGAGATGTATCTTTCTGATGTGTACACTGTAACTGCCAATATTGCCGGTCTTCCGGCTATTTCCATTCCTGCCGGAAGTGTTAAAATAGAAGATAAGAATCTGCCAGTTGGGCTTCAACTGATGGGAAAGTGGTTTGATGAGGAAACGCTTCTTAATTGTGCCTATGCCTTTGAAAGATCCTAATTTCTAAATGATCTTATAGAATTCAAGTGGCTAGAAGATAAATTTTTGGAGATTATTATTTGTAAAATTTTCATATTTTAGCAATTAGAGTTATAGAGATTATAAACTTATGGATGTTGATATTTTTAGCGCTCTGTCTTCAGCCTATAACTTATTTTTAC
>CAZHTL010000020.1:0-5911 GCA_964535415.1 uncultured Bdellovibrionales bacterium
GAATACTGCTTACTCTTCTGCAAGTGGATCATTCAATGAACTTTGAGTTCAAAGTGTTTCATTTTTTTAAGATTTTTTGCTTATGATGCGATACAGAACTTGGATAAAATTTTTTCTGGTTGTTTTGCTTTTTATTGTAACAGCGCTCATTGCTTTTCCGAAACCGATTTCTCATCCGGCTTGGCTGGGAAATTTTTTGGCGAAATTAAAGATCAACTTAGGTCTTGATCTTCAGGGAGGAATTCACCTTATCTATAAAGTTGATACCAGCTCGGTGGAGCCTAGCAAACTTGGAGACGCACTAAACGGACTTCAAGATGTCATTGAGCGACGCGTGAACGCTTTTGGGGTAGCTGAACCAGTGATTGAAACGGCTAAATCGGGCAGTGAACAAAGGCTCATTGTGGAGCTCGCCGGAGTAAAAGATATTGAGGCGGCTAAGGAAATGATCAAAGAAACGCCCTTTCTGGAATTTAAGAAAATGGAAATGCCTTCGGAACCGTTGTCTCAAGAGCTTTCAGAAGAGGACAAGAAATACAACGAGGAGCAAAAAGCAAAAGCCGAAAACTTGCTTGAGCAAATTCGAAATGGAGCTGATTTTTCGGAACTCGCGAAAGCCAATTCCGAAGATCCGGGATCAAAAGATAAGGGTGGGGACCTGGATTGGGTGAAACGAGGCCAATTTGTGCCGGAATTTGATCAGGTTTTGTTTGATAGTGAACTTTCGCCGGGCCAAATTTGGCCCCAAGTTGTTGAGTCGCAGTTTGGCTATCATATCATAAAATTTCTTGAATCTCGAGGTGAAGGAGAAAATAAAGAAGTTCATTCTCAACATATTTTGCTGATGAAAAAAAGTCCTCCGGTTTCTCAAACCCAGCCTAATTTTATTGAAACCGGTCTCACTGGAAAAAATTTGAAAAGCGCCGAGGTTCAATTTATGTCTCAAACTGGAAAGCCAGAGGTAGGTATTGAATTTGACAGTGAAGGGGCAAAGCTTTTTGCTCAGCTTACTAAAGAAAACATCGGAAAACAAATTGCCATCTTTCTGGATGGGCAGATTATCAGCGCGCCTACCGTACAAGCCGAAATTACTGATGGAAAAGCGGTTATCACCGGCAATTTTTCCCTTGAAGAAGCCAAAAAACTAACCCAGAGACTCAATGAGGGAGCTCTTCCTCTTCCCATTACTCTTATCGGTCAGCAAAGCGTAGAAGCCTCATTAGGAAAAGCTTCTCTTGACAAAAGTCTTAAAGCGGGAGTGATTGGAATCGGGCTGGTAATGATTTTTATGATTCTTTATTATCGATTTTTAGGTTTTATCGCTTCGGTGGCACTGTTAATTTATACTTCCCTAATGGTAACAATTTTCAAAATATCAACCATAACCCCGTGGGCAATCACTTTGACATTAGCCGGAATCGCTGGATTTATTCTTTCCGTTGGAATGGCAGTGGACGCTAATATTTTGATTTTTGAGCGAACAAAAGAAGAAATTCGCCGAGGTCGCAGTCTCAGAGGAGCTATTGAAGAAGGATTTCGTCGAGCCTGGCCTAGTATTCGGGACAGTAATATTTCCTCAATAATCACCTCGCTTATTTTGATCTGGTTTGGAAGCGGCTTTGTAAAAGGTTTTGCGGTGATTTTGCTTTTAGGAGTTCTTGTTTCCATGTTTACGGCTATTGTTTTGGTTCGAACGATATTGTCCGTTGTTGTCGGAGATTGGGCGGAAAAATATCAAGCGGTTATTATTACCAAGAAAGATCAACTCAAAAGTCAAAACTCAAGTCTCAAAACCACAACTTAAAACTAAAAAATTTTTGGTCTTAGTAATTGTGTTTTGACTTCTGACATTTGAGTTTTGGGTTTAACCTTATGTATAACATTCTTGGCCAACGCAAATACTTTTATGTCTTCTCTGGAACCTTGGTAATTCTTTCAGTCATCAGTCTTTTTGGGTGGGGGCTAAAATACGGTTTGGATTTTACCGGAGGGACACTTGCGGAATTTTCAATTTCCAATTCTCAATTTTCAAGCAATGAAATAAAAAGCGCGCTGACTGAAGCGGGCATTGAGGATGCAGTTGTCACACCCACGCAAAATAATTCGTTCCTTGTTCGATATGGGAATTCGGATGATGAAAAAAACAAGGCGGTGCTGGCGAAGCTCAAGGAAAAATATCCAGACATTCAAAATACTCGCCTTGATTATATCGGTCCCTCAATTTCCTCGGAGCTCAAAAAGAAAGCCATTTGGGCGCTAGGAATTGCAATAGTAGGCATTGCTCTCTATATTGCCTATGCCTTTCGTCAAGTTTCACGTCCGGTGGAGTCATGGAAATATGGAGTGGGGGCAGTCATAGCGCTGGCTCACGATGTTCTCATCACCATTGGCGCTTTCTCTATTCTCGGCCATTTTTGGAATACGGAGATAGATACCAGTTTTGTAGCGGCGCTTCTCACTATTTTAGGATTTTCTGTTCACGACACAATTGTTGTTTATGACCGAACGCGGGAAAATCTTCTCAGAAGATCGGCTAAAGAAGAATTTGACGAGACAGTGAACCGAAGCCTCAATGAGACAATGGCTCGTTCAATCAACACTTCCCTTACGGTTCTTATAACCCTTTTGGCTATTTTCATCTTTGGAGGAGAGAGTATTAAGAATTTCACTTTAGCTCTTCTTATTGGAGTCACTTTTGGGACTTATTCTTCGATTTTTATTGCCTCGGCGCTGATGGTGGATTGGTGGAAATGGAGATATAAGAGCTAAAGCAAAAGTAAACATTAGAGGTAAGGGATGTTACGTGATCTAATTGGTTGTCTTACAGAAGATAAAATTGGCAAAATTCCAAGTTCTAAGCATCAGCAATAGAAAATTCCAAATTCCAAATTACAAATAAATTCCAATCTCAAAATTCCAATTTCCAAAACGGGTTTTCTAATTTTGGTTATTGGGATTTGGAATTTCTATTTATACTAGCTTATACTAGCATATCTTGCGAAATATGAATAACACTTATGATTCTTTTTTGTTTTATTTGGGGAAAATTTTCCGATTTGTTGCCCTGAATTTTAGGAACCGAGTTAGAATTCAAAGCTGTGGAGAAAGATAAGGATTACAAAGCTAAAGTTGATATTCCTAAACTAAAAACCTAGGTCGTTCTTTAAAAATTCCTAAATCCCCTTCATTATTGATACTTTATTATTGACAATCAGACAACTATATGTTATGATTGTATGTTAAAGTTAATTAAGGTATAATTAGCTCATCAATAGGATCAATATTTATGTCGGAAAATAGGATAAATTTAGGGGAAAATAAAGGCTTTCCCAAAAAGATTCCGGTGAAAAAAGAGGACCTAAGGTCTATTGTAGAAAGCCTTTTGGATAGTCTTAGCGCTAAGCAAAAACTGGTTCTTTCTAACCGTTTTGGGATTGGAAATGGAGAACCGAAAACACTGGAAGCTATTGGAAAGAGTCTCAATATAACTAGGGAAAGAGTTAGACAAATTGAAAGTGATGCCGTGAAAGCGCTCAGAAAGAGTGAAAATATTAAAAATATTAACGATCTTTTATCTTGTACGAGGGATATAGTTAAGGAAAGTGGGGGCATTATTAAGTCGGAAAAATTGGCAAAGAGCGTTCTTTCGAGATATTTTGGCAAAACTGAAGCTTCTCTTTCGGAAATCAGAATTTTAGAGATAATTTTTCTTTTAGCCGGGGTCAAGAAATTGAGGGCTAATCGAGAAATAAGAGAGGCTTGGGTTCATCCTGATTTTGACAGAAAATATTTTGCCGCTGCTGTTTCAGAATTGGAATCAATTTTTGATGCCGACAAAAAGATATTGAATTTTGAGGAAATTCTTCGAAAACTGGACCATAGTCAATTTTCTCAGAAATTTTCCCAAGTGAGGCCAGAACATATTGCCAGCTTTCTCGAGGTTTCGAAAAAATTTGGGCAAAATGTTTTTGGAGATTGGGGAAAAGCTCGCTGGCCCCTTATTCGGCCGCGAGGAGTGCGAGAAAAAGCGACTCTAGTACTCTTGAAAAAAGGAAAGCCTCTCCATTTTCGAGAAATCAGCCGTCTTATTGAAGAAATGAAGCTAAGTTCCAAAAAAGTTCATTTCCAAACGGTTCACAATGAGCTTATCCGCGACAGCCGATTTGTCTTGGTTGGTCGGGGAACTTATGCTTTGCGTGAATGGGGTTATGAAGAAGGAACCGTGAAAGATGTGCTTATTAGTCTTTTAAAATCGGCTGGAGGATTTTTGAAAAAAGAGAAGCTTTACGAAGGAGTTCTTAAAAAAAGAAAAGTGAAAAAAGAAACGATTGCTGTTAACCTGGCTGATCGAGAGATTTTTAGAAAGGAAGGGGAGGGGTATCGTTTAAATGATCTTGAGTCGTGAAATAGGAAAGATTGGAGATAATTTTAGAGCTTATAACGCTACTCCAGAACTGAACTTCAAAGATCAAAACTTTCTTTTTGAATCTTGGATTTTGGGTCCTGAATTTTATTTTGAAAACTTGTTGTCTTAGATTTGTTTCATTCAAAATCAACTAAAACAAAAACTAATGATAGGAAACATTTTTCAGCCCATCGTAGAATATTATCTTCAGATAAAACAAACTGTCTCTGCCACCTGGTGGTTTGTTTTTCCTATTGCCCTTTATTATGCTTTTTTTGAACTATATTGGCGGCAAGTGGCGAGGGAATATGCTGCAACCATCAAATGGACTCTTTTAGAAATCAAACCTCCTCGGAATATCGAGCGGAGCCCGCGGACAATGGAACAGGTTTTTGTCTCTCTTTTTGGATCCTGGTCAACGCCAAATTATTTTGATATGTATTTAGGAGGAAGATTTTCCCAGCCGATTTTTGCTTTCGAAATTCAAGGGATAAATGGAGAAATGCACTTCTATGTTCGAACAGAATCCAGGTTTCGCAATCTTGTTGAGTCAGCGATATATGCTCAGTACCCCGAAGCTGAAATTGAAGAAGCGGAAGATTATGTCAAGACGGTGCCTTCTAACTTGCCCAATCCCGATTGGGATCTCTGGGGAGTAGATTATAAGTTATTTAGAGATGATGCCTATCCAATTCGAACCTATCATCATTTTCAAGAAGATGTGACCAAGGGAATGATTGAGCCTCTTGGTGTTTTGGCTGATGCTATTTCTACTCTTCAGCCGGGTCATCAGATGTGGATTCAGATTTTAGTGAGGCCGGTCAGGGATGATGAATGGATACCAGCCGTCAAGAAGGTTGTTAATGAGCTGGCTGGCCGCGAGATGCCCAAAAAATCTTGGGTACTCGTCAATTTTTTCAAAGGACTGGCCGAAATTTTGATTTCTTCAATAAAAAATATTTTTGGTCCGGTTGAAGAAAAAAAAGCAGAAAAAAAAGAAGAACAGCCTTTGCAATTTCGGCTGACGCCGGTGGAAAAAGATGTTCTTCAAGCAGTTGAAGAGAGTCTTAATAAAAAAGCCTTTCTAACAAAAATAAGAATCATTTATATAGGGCCGCGACAAGATTTTCGGAGAGAATATATATCTGGTATGGGAGCTTATTTCAATCAATTTAGTGATCCTAATCTCAATGTTCTGGTGCAAGACAAAGAAACAAAAACCTTTGCTGGTTACTGGTTGAGAAAACAACGTCTTGAGTGGTCGCAGAGGAAAATTTTTAGTCGTTATGTCAGCCGTGATAATGATGGTCCGAATATGTATCTCAATACTGAGGAACTGGCAACTATTTGGCATCTGCCGGATATGTCGGCAGTATCACCGGCTATTACTCGAGTAGAAGCCAAAAAAGGCGGTGCCCCGCCGAACTTGCCGGTGGAATAGAATGACTACTAAATACTAATCGTATACGAAATGTACTAATTCATGTATGAGTACTTGATTCGTAT
>CAZHTL010000021.1:0-4705 GCA_964535415.1 uncultured Bdellovibrionales bacterium
GAGTGGTTTGAAAATCAAGAAGAAGTAGATGTTGAGAAGGGAATTGAAAAAATGAGAGAGGGTATTGCCCTCATCAAAGCCAGTCGTGAGAGACTCAAAAAAGTTGAGAATGAATTTGAAGAAGTGAGGAAAGAGTTGAAAGAGGAAATATAATTCTAATTTTTTTGATCGCCTCAAAGAAAGATTTAATTTTGAAGCCCTAGTATCAAAAAGGATTTTTTTGCGTTTGGATTATTGCGAGTTTAAAATTAGACGGTTAAGCTTGCAGATTGACTAAGATTGTGATATAATTATAAATGTTGAACGGGTGCTTGGCCCGCTTTTTTGTTCAAAAATATTTTTACTTGAACAGAAACAAGATGAAATTTAGTGAATTTACGAAAAAAAAGCCCTGGTATTCTTCTTTTTGGGCGGATATTGCTTATGCTTTTTTGGGTGGTTTAGTACTCTTTTTTATTTTTGAGACTCAATATGCGGCAGGGGAATTTGGCTTTTCGGCTAAAATTGAAAAAAAGCAAATAAAACCAAGCAATCCAGTGATTGTTAGTTTTGACTTGCCTTTGTCTTCGAGTGAAATATTTCAGTCAGGTTATTCATCTCTGGCTTCAAACGTTGAAAAAAATCTTGAAATTTTTCCGCCAACAAAAGTCAACTTTATCTGGAAAGAGAATTTTCGAAAGTTGGAAATCAGACCGGAAAGATTTTTTGAGCCGGGAAAAGAATACCAGGTGAAAATTAATCCTCAGACTAGCTATTCTCTAAGTAAGTTGCTTAAAAGAAATGTTTCACCGCTTATTCTTTCTTTTCAAGTTGAAACTGCTCCTCGGGTTATTTCCATAAACCCAATCAGTGGAGATCCCAACGTGAAGATCGATTCATTAATCAAAATCTCTTTTGATAAGTCTACGGCTGGCTATGATGTAAATTTTGCTGTGGAGCCCTCCGGCAGTTTTGATTTGAGTTATGATAGCGAGAAAAAAAATTTCACCCTTTCGCCAAAAGCCAAATTTGATTACGCTCGTGATTATGTAGTAAGCGTGAGGTTGGCGCCAGCGGCGGCAAAGGTTTCGGCCGAAGATATGCCGGAGGTTTTTCGAGCCAACTTCAAAACAGAACCTTCTCCTCCGCCTCCGCTGTCAGTGGAAGAAGTTGTTTTGCCGGAAAAAAACAAAACCAGTGAAGTTCCGGCAGATCAAGTAGCTTCTCCGGAAGCCAAAATTAAAGAGGGAAAATATATCGATATCAATCTTTCCAAGCAACAACTTTCAATTTTTGAAAATGGCGAGCGGCTTGGTACTTATAAGGTTTCCACTGGCAAAAGAGGAATGGCAACACCAACCGGAACTTTTCAAGTGATAGCTAAACGCGGCCGGGCTTGGTCGAGAAAATATAATCTCTATATGCCTTACTTTATGCAGTTTACAAGAGCGGGGCATGGTATTCATGAGCTTCCGGAGTGGAAAAATGGATACAAAGAAGGAGCTAATCACCTAGGAATTCCTGTTTCTCACGGCTGTGTGCGGCTTGGAGTTGGCCCGGCGGCTAAAGTATATAACTGGGCGGATATTGGGACACCTATTGTCATTCATTATTAAAATAATGAATGACAAATTCCAAATCCCAAACTCCAAATCCCAAACAAATGGTATTCAACAACCTCTTCAGCAATCTGGACTCTAAAATTGAATTGCTTGAGCCGAGCAAACTGCGGGGTATTAAAAAATTAGTAACGGATGTCAAATACATCCATATGGATAAAAATGACACCTCACAGACATTAATAATAAATCACAAATTTTAATATCTGAAATTAAAAACGCAGAGTTTTGGAAATTTGAGTTTTGGTAATTGAAACTTATTCAGATATTGGGATTTGGTATTTTTTGACTTTTGTTTTTATTTAAAATTTGCTAGTATATAATCAGATTAGATTAAAATAAAAATAAAACATGAAAGGAGGTGTAAAATGGGTATAAGATCAACGTCGGATATATTCTTTATTCTCTCGGTAACCTTGACTTTTATGGCCATATTGAGCTGGGCGCTGAAGCCGGATACGATTTGGCTGGCAGCGACTCAGTGGCTGATTTTGGCTATTTTGGTTGGCATTTGGGGGATTTACTTGAGGATTCGTGATTTCCATGAAGGAAATGGAAAAAATGGCAGGAAGAAATAAGGTGAAAATTGCAGTTGTTTGTCACAGTATTCGCAGTGCCTATAATATTGGTTCTATTTTTCGCACAGCTGACGGGGCGGGGGTAGCGAAGGTATATCTCACAGGATATACACCGGCTCCGCCTCATTCAGGAATTGCAAAAACGGCTTTGGGAGCAGAAAGGTTTGTCTCTTGGGAAAAAGTCAAAAATATAAATTCCGTTCTCGAAAAACTAAAAAAGGAAAAATTCAAAATTGTGGCGGTTGAACAGAGCAAGAAAAGCAAAAATCTCTTTTCCTTTAGAAAAGATAGAAAAGAAGGTAATTTGTGTCTTATTTTAGGAAACGAGGTTCGGGGGCTGAGCAAAGCAATTCTTGAAAAATGCGATGAGATAATTGAAATACCCATGCTTGGCAGAAAAGAATCCCTCAATGTTTCAGTAGCGTTTGGCATAGCGGTGTATTTTATAGTCTTCAATGTTAGAAATGTCTAAAGTTAGGCATTGGCAGAAATTATGTTGTTTAGATGATTGCTTTATGAAAAATCAAATAAATAGAGGGAAAAAGTAAGTTATAGGGAAGTAGGATGTAAGCTGTAGGTCAGATCATAGGTCATAAGTTGTAAGATTTCTTCTTATGACCTACAATCTATAACTTGTCCTACTGCCTTAACCCTGCTTCCCTAAAACCCAATCCTAAGCCATTGAGCCCGCCTAAAGTGAAATCTCGGGAATAAGGAAAATTTATGAAAAATAAACTAGCCATTTTTGATATCGACGGAACGGTTTTTCGCAAAAACCTTCACTTTGAGTTGATTGATGAACTTTCCTGGCAGGGAATTTTTTCAAAAGAAGCTCGGAGAAATTTGGTGCGGATTTATGCGGATTGGCTGGAACATCGGGGAACATATGAAGAATATCGAAAAAGTATTGTAAGTACTTATGAAAGGGAACTCAAAGGGTGTTCTCAAAAAGATATTGTTAGCGCCAGCCGCAAAGTAGCTGAATTCAACAAAGATCGGGTTTATATTTTCAGTCGAGATTTGATAAAAAAACTAAGAAAGGAGAAGTATATTATAATTGCCATTTCTGGTTCTCCTATTGAGATTGTAAAGGAGTATAATCGGTATATGAAGTTTGATGATGTTTTTGGATCAGTTTACGAAACGGATGGCAAGGGAGTTTATACCGGAAAAACTATTTTTGAACCAGTAAAACACAAAGGACATTTGGTTGGTCAGTACATTTCTGAAAAAAATATGACTCTAAAAGGATCGTGGGGAATAGGAGATACGGAGTCAGATATCAGTTTTCTCAAGATGGTTTCTCATCCCATTGCTTTTAATCCTAACTTGAATCTTGAGAGGGTAGCTCGAAGGAAAAAATGGAGGATAGTTGTTGAAAAAAAAGATGTGATATATGATATAAGTAATTTCAAGGTTATTAATCCTCGCTAGAAGTATATGCCTAAAGGCTGGACCATAGAAGAACTTTTTGACTGGTTTGTTTCTAAAACCATTTGGTTTTTTCTTCCTTTTTATGCCTTGTGGCGTTTTGGCAGAGAAATTCTGCGGGAAATCTTTTCTAAGGAAGGATAATGAAGAGGTCTTTTTCTGAGAAAGTTATTGAAATTGTTGCGAAAATAAAAAAGGGGAAAACTTTGACTTATAAGGAAGTGGCTCAACGGGCCGGAAACGAAAAAGCGGCACGGGCAGTTGGAAGAATTTTAAACAAATATTATCAGAATTGTGCGGTATTAGGCGAAAAGACCATTCCTTGTCATCGAGTAATTAGGTCCGATGGAAAAATTGGCGGATATGCCAAAGGAGAAAAAACAAAAAGAAAACTTCTTGAGCAAGAAAAAGACATTTGAAGAATTTATCTGGCATAGCCTGCTTACATTTTGGATAGCAGGAATTTTTGTTCTTTCTTCTTTTGAAGGCTCGAGGGAGCATTATTGGAATACGTGGATATTTATTCAAAGAAAAAGCGCTCATATTTTTGAGTTTTTTGTTTTGGCTTATCTTGTATGGAAAGTTTTGTTGTATTATCCTTTGAAGGCAGGGGAGCGCTCTTGGCTGACGCTCTTATTTTCACTTTTTTGGGCTTCTTGGGATGAAGTTCATCAACTTTTTATTTTCGGGAGGGAGGGAAAAATTGAAGATGTATTTGTTGATTTAGTCGGTATAGCTTTATTTTTGCTGGTGGTGTTTTTGCGGGAAAGAAAATAGCAGTTTAAAAGCCATTTTTTTTAAAATGGCTTTTTGCTTTGCTATTTATCTTTTTTGCGGCCGCGGAGAAAATTCCTGGCCGCGAAAAGTAGGTACACTGCTCCTGCTATCCCAATTAAAAAAACAAAATCCACCAATCGATTGGCGTCGTCGATGATCATAGATAGCTTCCCCCTTATTCTTTTTATATAATAAAATCTATTTTACTTTCTCAACAAATTTTCCAAACTGTTTCGGATATTTCATTGCTATTTCAGAGAGGATTTTGCGGTCAAGAGCGATTTTTTTGTCGCTCATTTTTTTGATGAACGCGCTGTATTT
>CAZHTL010000022.1:0-3028 GCA_964535415.1 uncultured Bdellovibrionales bacterium
ACGAGAAAAGCTCCATTTATACCTTGGAGAATACGTCTGGAGATATAATCACAGAAAATTGAGTTTCAAAGAGCAGGAAAAACTATTATTTAAGCTAATTATTAAACATTTTAGGTCCGAATAATTGGACTTTACCCTAAACTACAAAGAAAAAGGCTTATTAGCAAGCCTTTTTCTTAGTTAATAACTGTTTTTTCGCCCTTCCTCTGTCTAAAACACTTCAAACCAAATAGTAATAGTATAAAGTAAACAAAGTTGGTTCAGTCATCTTACATCTCCATATCCATTCCACCCATACCGCTCATATTCGGCGTCCCTTTTTCTTTCTTTTCTGGAATATCAGTTATTACTGCTTCAGTAGTAAGAAGCATAGCCGCCGCAGAAACTGCGTTTGAGAGCGCACTAATAACAACCTTAGCCGGATCAATAATACCCGCCTTCAACATATCAACATAAGTATTTTCCTCCGCATTGTACCCCATCGTCCAAGAAGCCTTTGGATTTATTTCATTTATATGATATTCCATCTCAATCTCTGTTCCCGTCTCAATATTCACTTTTCTCCCTTTAGTAGTCCTCTTGAGATAGGCATTCTGAAGCTCCTGAACACGGGAAATCACTACTTCTGCCGATTGACCGGCATTAACAACAATTTGCTTAATAGGAGCTGAAAGAGCATCCGCCAAGATTTGAGTAGCAATTCTATCTTCGTGCGACAAATTTTTGTGAAGATCGCTGGCTAGTTTTACTGATTCATTAAGCAGAGCTATTCCACCTCCCGGAACAATTCCTTGTTCGAGAGCAGCTTTGGTTGCTTCTACTGCATCTTCAACTCGATGTTGTTTTTCTTTTTGTTCTACTTCTGTCGCCGCACCAACTTTGATAACAGCCACTCCCCCAGAAAGCTTTGCGAGTCTTTCTTGCAGTTTTTCTTTATCGAAATCAGAAGTTGTTTTTTCAATTTGGGTTTTGATTTGAGCTATTCGCGCCTCAATCTCTTTTTTGGCGCCCTTTCCATCCACAATAGTGGTGTCATCCTTGGTGGAAATCACTTTTCCGGCCTGACCAAGATCCTCAAGTCTTACATTCTCTAACTTCATTCCTCGCTCTTCCGAAATAACTTGGCCACCAGTAAGAATGGCAATATCTTCAAGCATGGCTTTTCGATTATCTCCGAAACCCGGCGCTTTTACCGCCAGAACATTAAGCACTCCTCGCAATTTGTTTACTACTAAGGTTGCCAAAGCCTCACCTTCTACATCTTCCGCTATAATCACTAACTCCTTTTTCCCAGTCTGAGCCATTTTCTCAAGCAAAGGAAGAATCTCGTTGATGGCTGAAATTTTTTTGTCTGTGACAAGAACATAAGGATTTTTCAATTCCGCCTCCATTGATTCGGCATTTGTAATCATATAAGGAGAGATATATCCTTTATCAAATCTCATTCCTTCAACTATTTCCTCCTGAAGTCCAAAGGTTTGCGATTCTTCAACGGTGATAACTCCATCTTTTCCTACTTTTCCAATCACTTTGGCAATCATCTTTCCAACTTCACTGTCCTGAGCGGAAATCGTCGCCACTTGTTCAATTGCTTCTCCAGAAACTTCTTTAGCAGATTTCTTAAGATCATTTGAAACCCGATTTGAAAGTTTAAGCAAAGCATTTTTCAGTTCAACAACATTCACTCCTTTTGAAATAAATTTGGCACCCGACTCAACAATTGATTGAGTAAGAATTGTGGCGGTAGTCGTCCCATCACCTGCCGCGTCATTAGTCTTGTTGGCTACCTCTTTCACAAATTCTGCCCCAATATTTTCAAATTTGTCTTCAAGTTCAATTTCTTTGACAATCGTTACGCCGTCGTTAGTGATAACCGGCGTTCCAAATCCCCGATCAAGGACAACATTTCGTCCCTTGGGACCAAGAGTCACCCGCACTGCGCTGGCAACCTTATCAATCCCTGCCTTAATCCTACGACGAGCATCCTCGTCAAATCTAATTTGTTTAGCCATAGTTTTTTTGCTTAATGATAATTAAATTAGTTTAATAAACAATACTCCTGCTAAATTTTTTTCAATGAAGAAATGTTTAAAAAAAATTAACCACTAAAGTATTGAGAGTTGATTGAAAATTGATAATTGTAAATTATAAACTGGCACTCTACACCTACGACTGCTAATTGCAATAGCTATTATAAAAAATCCTTTTGACTTGTCAAGACCCTGTATTTTTCCAAAACACTCGGTCCTTGAGGTTCTGGCAAGAATATCAAATTCTCATCCGTGTATTCAATATATCCTCCTTTTTTATACGTCAGCGGATTGCGTTTTATTTTTTCAATTTGCTTTCTTTTTAACCAGGCTTCTATTCTATCACCCCCAAAGAGATCAATCAAGCCTTCAAAAAAAGCCTGCCTACTTTTTCGTAGAGGCTTAATCCCCACGACATCAGGAAACTCAAAATTAGGCTTGTATTTCCTTATCCAGTCAATATTTGCTTCACCAAATCCTGAAAAAATGCTTTTCTTAGTCACCCCGGATTTACTTTTTGTCACTTCAATTAAATTCTGATTTATCGGGACGCGTAGAGAGATTTGTGTCGAAATCGCAGGGTTAGCTAATATCTTATTTCCGGAGATTCCTCGACTCCCCTCCGCTTCACTCGGAATGACAGCTTCACTGTCAAATATCGTATACATAAAGGAATATTCGTTCGCGGCAAAAAGATCTTGCCGTTTGATTCTGAGACTTCCTGTAGTTATAAAATAGTTCAAACATATTCTGTTTTTAACCTTTTTCCTATGGCGACGCTTGCCTAGCAACTGCACCGCTAAAGTAACCAGCAACCTTCCTGTCCAAATTCTCCCCTTTTTTAAAACTACCAAAAAATCTATATCTGATCCTTTTTCGCTATTCCTCATAGCCACTGTTCCCGTCACTGCAATCATTCGAACAAAAGGCACCTCTCCTAGCCATTTTGCTACTTTCTTAGCAATTTTATACTTTACAATAGAATTTTTGTCATTCTG
>CAZHTL010000023.1:0-8242 GCA_964535415.1 uncultured Bdellovibrionales bacterium
ATCCAATACTTTAGGCTTTATTTATTAATAAAATTAACTTTCAAATTATGGTTTTCGTCTGGAAAAATTATAAGTCTTTTCATTCGTTTAGCTCTTAGGTTATTCTTGGGAAGCATTCCATAGACCGCCTCTTGAATTATTTTTTGGGGATCGGCTTTTAAAATATCAGTTGCTCTTCTAGATCTTATACCTCCCGGATAACCAGAAAAAAAATGGTAGATTTTGTTTTCTTTTTTCTTACCAGAAAATCGAAGGTGGGCGGCATTTATAAATACAGCAAAATCCCCTTTATCAACGTGAGGAGCAAAATCAACCTTTTGTTTTCCTTGTAACACCAAAGCAGCTCGACTGACAAGTCGGCCAAGGTTTTCTTTTTTGCAATCAAAGAGATAATACTCCCTTTTTATTAAATCCCGCTTTCTCATCTTTTTTCTTCTTTTTCCTTCTTAATTATTTCAACTAAGGCCATTTTTGCCCCGTCCGAACGACGAGCTGGAATTTTAATCACCCGCACAAATCCACTTTTCTGTTGCGGTAAGCTTTTTGCAACCTCTAAAAGAAGTTTTGGCTCAATATTTTTAGGGAAAATAGTTTTCATATACCTTAAGATCTTTACTTCCCTTTGTTCCTCATCGGAATCAGAAAAGCTCCTTTTTATCTTTCCACAAATTTTATCCGCCAAAGCCTTGAGCTCCTTTGCCTTCGCTTCAGTTGTTTTTATTTTACTTCTCAAAAACAACTCTCCTACCAATATCTTAAAAAGGGCTTTTCTTTGCTTCTTTTTTCGACTAAATTTTCCTCCCTTCCTGAGATGCTTCATCTCGTTAGAAATTTACTAAATAATTAATAACTTTGTTGCTTTTTTAAACCTATTTTCAAAAATCAACAATAAAGTTTTGAAGCATTATACATTGAGGTAGAGCTTATTAGGTAATGAATCTGATAACCCCACCAGATGTGCCTTTTGCGACAAAATTTCTGGCAGGATTTATGATTTTAGTGTCAATCCCAAGTTGCCAATAGCTTTTTTAATCTCTTTAATCCCCTTTTCTCCCATTCCTTCAAGACTCAAAAGCTCTTCTTCACTCAAAGACACTAAATCAGCAACGGTTTTGATACTAGCTTTCTCTAAAACATTCTGGGTTCTCGTTGAAAATGGAATTGAGGTTATCTCAATAGCTAAAGATTCTTCCTCTTTAGACCTAGAAACCTCTTCTTCGGTTTTCTTTTCCGAAGCTTTTTTAGAAGCCTTTTCTTCCTCAACTTTTCTTTCCCCGGTATCTATTTCTTTAACAGCCTCAAATTGATCAATGGCAATTCTCACTGCTTGCCTAAAGGCTTCTTCAGGAGTAATAGAACCGTCGGTTTCTATTTCAAAGGTAATTTTATCAAAATCTGTTCTTTTTCCGACTCGCATATTCTCAATAACATAATTCACTCTTTTCACAGGAGTAAAGATAGCATCAATGGCAATAAGTCCAATTTCCTTTTTTTCTCTCTCTTGTTGTTCAACTGGAACATAACCCAATCCTTTCTGAACCTCGATTTCCATTTCTATTTGACCTTTCTTATCAGTAATTTCGGCAATAGGCATTTCTTTATTAACCACTTCAACATCCGCTGGACATTGAATATGAGCTGCAGTTATTTTTTTAGCTCCTTTTTCTTTAAGAGTCAATTTTACTGGCTCATCCCGATGAACTCTAAAACGAACTTTTTTAAGATTCAGGATAATCTGAATTAAATCTTCCTTGACCGCCGGAAGAGTAGAAAATTCGTGCGAAACTCCCTCTACTTTAATAGAAACTATAGCAGCACCAGGCAGAGAAGATAAAAGAATTCTTCTCAGAGTATTACCAATCGTTGTTCCAAAACCAGGATGACAAGCTTCAATCTCAACTTTTCCCAAATTTTCACCCAGTTTTGAATACTTGGGCTTTTGAGGCAAACTTACTTTTAACATTTTTTTACTCCTTTCCCGCCTTCCTCTTAAAGAAAGGCAAATTAATATTAAATTTATCTTGAGTAAAATTCTACAATGGCTGGCGCATCTACATGTAAGTCAAGATCCTCTTTTGTTGGTGTTGTTTTCACTTCAATAGAGAGATCTTTTGGGTTTACTTCCAACCAACGGCAAGATGCTCCAGATTCTCTCTCTTGAAGAATACTTTTAAGCCGCCTAAAATATTCCTTTTCCGATTTGTTTGGCTTCACGGAAATAACCTCTCCGGTTTTTACTTCCCGAGAAGGAATGTTAATTTTTTTACCGTTAATCAAAAAATTAGAATGACTAACCAGTTGCCTAGCCGCTTGACGACTGGGAGCAAAACCTGCTCTAAAAATCACATTGTCAAGGCGCATTTCAAGTTTCTGCATCAAAAGATCACCAATTATACCCGGCTTATCTTTAATCTCCCGAAAATATCTTTTGAGCTGCCTCTCTGTTACTCCGTAAATTCTCTTTGCCTTTTGCTTCACCGCCATTTGCTGACCAAACTCACTCTGCATTCCTCTTCCTTTTTTTCCATGAACCCCCGGAGGGTAGGGCTTCCTGACCATAGCGCACTTCGGCGTTCCGCAACGGTCGCCTTTCAAAAATAGCTTTTCACCAGCTCTCCGACACAATTTGCATTTGTTGGATAAATCTCGTCCCATGGAATTCTTTACAAAATTACTAACTTCGACAAATGTGCGAATAAATTTTCCTTTATGCTATTGCTGAAAATATCATTCATCTCGCATGTTCGTAATTGATTCGTAACTCGCATAGACTATACCCTCCTTGGTTTTCGAGGACGACAACCGTTATGCGGAATTGGGGTAACATCTTTAATAAGCGTTATTTCAAAATCATTGTTGGCAAGAGCCCGAATTGCTGCTTCTCTTCCTGACCCCACCCCTTTCACATAAACTTCAATCTCCTTAATTCCATATTTGGAAACCTTTTCCGAGGCATCGTTCACAATCTGAGTAGCCGCATACGGAGTAGCTTTTTTTGCTCCCTTGAAACCAAGTAAGCCAGCGCTTGACCACGCCAAAACTTTTCCGCTTAAATCAGAAAAAGTAACCAGAGTATTGTTGTAGGTACACTGAATATGAGCTTGTCCCCGCAAAATCTGCCGACGAATTTTTTTCTTCTTTTTCTTTTTAGCAACAATTGATTTTTCAGTTAATTCCTCGACTAAAACCAGATCTGATTTTTTTTCTTCTTTCACCTCACCTATCTTCACCTCGGATTCCTCCGCTTTCTTGTTATCAACAATAGCCTCTGGTTTTTGACTAGAC
Organism: uncultured Bdellovibrionales bacterium; assembly: GCA_964535415.1. Lineage (GTDB taxonomy): Bacteria > Patescibacteriota > Minisyncoccia > Moranbacterales > UBA11712 > CAZHTL01. The sequence goes on from CAZHTL010000023.1 coordinate 3,286, forward strand.
TTATTCTTATTTTCTTCAGTTTTTTTAGCTTCGTCCGTCATCTTTAGAAAATTAATTCCTTATTTCCCTTGAGAATCAGTAACCTGATTTCCGCTTTAAGAGACCAGAGATATCAATGGAAAATTAGAAACATTAGTTAAAATATAGCTTATTTATCGAATTAATCTAAAAATCAAAACCTGAAGCGGTCTCTTTTCAGAGACTATGTCTTTTCCGCTGGTGGCCTTCTGCCGCTTCCCATTGTTTTTCTAACATTTCCTCGCACCGTCCGAGTATTCGTTCTTGTCTTTTGTCCCCGCACGGGCAATCCCTTCGCGTGTCGAGTTCCTCTATAACAACCAATATCTTTGAGACGCTTTATATTCATCTGCTTTTGATACTTAAGCTCTCCCTCAATAGTAAAATTCTTTTCAATGTAATCCTTTAGCCTGCTTATATCATTTTCATCAAGATTTTTTGTTCTTGTATCTGGATTTATACCTAAAGCGGCAAGTACTTGCTTGCTCCTTGATCGCCCAATCCCGTATATATAAGTAAGAGCGATTTCTATTCTTTTGTCATCAGGGATATTTACTCCCGCTATACGTGCCATAGATCAAAAAGCATAAAGACGGAAGCAAAATTTTGATGCCTCCCGTTCTATGTTATGAAAATCTTAACCTTGCCTCTGCTTGTGCTTAGGATTAGAACAAATAACAAAAATTTTTCCCTTTCGCCGAACTACTTTGCACTTTTGACAAATTTTCTTCACCGAAGCTCTGACTTTCATAATGATATAATTTTTTTTATTTACGAATTACCAATCTTAGATGAACATATTAATCAATGTTTTATTACAACCGTTGAACAATGCGTCCTTTAGTGAGATCATAGGGGCTCATTTCAACCGTGACCCGATCGCCCGGCAAAAGTCGGATGTAATTTACTCGCATTCTTCCTGAAATATGAGCTAGAATTTTATGTCCATTTTCAAGCTCAACCCTAAACGTTGTATTAGGCAATGCCTCTTTGATAACGCCGTTTAATTTTATAATATCTTTATCTTTTGACATTTTCGCGAATTGGTGATCTTAGAAGATACAGCTCTGCTTTTCTCTTATAGCTCTCGGCTTGATAACTGATTTATAACCTCCAAAGACCAAACAAAAACAAGGGCAATGCCCCACACTTTTTAATTCTTTTTAAGAAAAGGGGGCAATTCTATCCAAGGGCTTGAATTTCCGAGATATTTTTTAGCTTAGGTTATCTTAAGTTATCTTTATTTTTTTGTCAATAGACTGTTCTAAAAGGGTACCTAGGTAACACTTTATGATATTTATATTTGTAGTGAAAATTTATCAGCGGCAGATAGCCTAGAACTTGATGAGGTCTTCGGAAGTTGTACTTGATCAGCCAATCAGTTAGTCTTCGGTCAAATTCTACCGGATCAGGGATGAAATTCTCCAGTTGGATAAATTTTTCCTTCTTTGAGAATGCGGTTGAATCTTTCATTGCTAGGATTGTCATCAGGAGCTTTGACTTTTGAGAAATAATTGCCAATATTAAGCTGCTTAAGGGTTCTTTTAAATTCTCCCAGGAATTGAGAACCATTTCTCTTTTCTTAAAAGGAAATCCTTGGCATTTCTTGAACTTTTAGAGCTGTACATTCTGGAAGATGCAATTCTGGAATGCTTGTCGATAGCAGTAAAATATATCTTTTCAGTGTCCGTTTCAGTAAATAACGATGGTGTCAAGACAAAGCAAGAATCCGGATGCTCTTTTCTTTTTGAGTTCAGTAATTCTTTTCCTTTTAAGGACTAGCTTTCTTTTTTGGGTGATTTTGGCAGTTTTAGCGGGGTAATAATAATAGAGGTTTTTTCCGTTCGATAGTTTTCTGGATTTTCCAGGCACTGATCTTCTCCCGACAAGTATTCTGGTAAAGAATGGCCACATAGCGAAGGTGCTGTTTTCTTCTCTAAGAGCAATAATACGCAATTTCTGTTTGGGTGTGATTTGACGCTTTCGGCGGCGTTTAGGAGCTGCTCTGTCCTTCGATTCTAGGCTTTCCAGGTACTTAGGATTGTGGATTTTCTGCCCTTTAAAGTTTTTCTGGAAATGTCAAAATGTCTCTACAGGTTGGGGAGATATTTTGGCAGTGGTGATAATAATTGAACCATCTAAGCCTTAATTTAGCTTTTTTGGAAAGATTGTGTTGAGAGGCGAGCTAATTTAGCCGCTCCTCGAGGTAAAATGAAGGTGGAGTGCATAGTAACATCATTATACATTCCTTTCATTTTTGAAGTTAGGGGTGTTACCTAGGTATCTCGTATTTTGCAGTTCACGTATAAGTCTATCCTAAATTGTACTAATCTTCAGAGTCAAAAATCATTTTGCAATAGTAAAGAATTTATTCAGGAAATTTTCGAAAACAACTGCCGCCGCTCCAAAAAGAGGGGCATCTTCGCCAAGAGAAGATTTTGAAATTTTAGGAATTCTCAGAAACCTATCAATATTTGGCAAGGCATATTTGATAATAATGTCAAAATTATTGAGCGCCACCGCGCCGCCCAAAATAATAAGTTCCGGATCGTAGGCCGCGATAACATTTGATATTCCCCGTCCATTGACTTTCCCCAGCTCTTTCATAAATTCCAACACCATTTTATCTTTCTTTGCCACTGCTTCAAAAATTTCTTTTGCCTCGCCCGGAAATTTAGTCTTCAGATTAAAAAAGCTCCGAAAAAATTTTGGAATGTTGTTTCCAGAAGCATAAGCCTCCCAGTGCCCACGACCTCTCCGGCAGGAACAAGGCAAGCTGTATTTCGTATCCACCGTGAGATGCCCTACTTCCGCCGCATTACCGTCTTTTCCCAAAAGCAGTTTATTGTTCACAATGGCGCCTCCGCCAACCCCTGAGGATATAGTGATATAAACCAGATTTTCCACTTTCCTCCCTTTTCTAAAATATTTTTCTCCCAGCGCCCCCGCATTGCAGTCATTAATGATATAAACAGGAATTTTGAAAGCTTTTTCTAGCGGCTTGACAACCGGAACAAAGCTGAAATTCATATTGGGCGGATTGAGACTCGCTCCTTTTTTATAATCAATGGGTCCCGCAATACTCACTCCTATACCTTCACAATCTTTCATTTCCCCGATGCCTGTTATCTTTTTTATTTCTCTGACTATTTGTTCAGCAATAACCTTTCCGCTTTTTCCTTTGCGAGCGGTTTTGGCAAAACCCTTGGCAATTATTTTCCCATTTTTACTGATAACTGCTGTTCGCAAATTTGTCCCGCCTACATCAACCGCCAAAGCTAAATTTTTTGCCATTTCTCGTGAGGATTAACTTTGATTTACTGTTTGCTTTTTTTATATTATCATAATTTCGCAACTCTTCATAATTTTTTAATTCCAATCTCTCAACTATGGCAAAGTTCATTTTTGCTTCAACACAAGACTCTGATATGCGCTACGCGGTAAAAGTCAACATTCCCAGCTCTTTTTTCTATCTAGAAAAAGGCAAAAAAAAATATATTTTTCTCAATCGGTTAGATTTCGGAATCTTTTCTTTCCGTAGATCAAACTTTTGTCAAATTCCTCTCGAGCCTTTAGCTCAAGAAGCCCCAAAGCTCCCCTTCAAGACCTCAGAAAGAAACAAAATTGCTTATCTTATCCTCAAAAAATACGGCCTTTTGAAAAGAAAAATTGAAGTTCCCACCCACTTTCCCCTTGATATGGCTGATTTTTTGCGTGCCCGGGGCGCAAAACTCACTCCTACTTTCCCCCTTTTCCCAGAAAGAGCCCGAAAAACAAGAGCGGAAGTCGACTATATCCAAGAAAGCCTAAACCAGACCAAAAAAGCTTTTCGCCTCATTGAAGATATTCTTTGCCGATCAAGAATAAAAAACAATCGGATTTATTTTCAAAATAAAATTCTTACTAGTGAATTTCTTAAAGAAGTTGTGGAAAAAGCTCTTTTTGAAAAGAGGATGCTCGACTCATTGGGGATGATTATTTCAAGCGGCGCTCAAACTGCCATTCCCCACCACCCCGGGAAGGGACCAATTTTCCCTCACCAGCCAATCATCTGTGATATTTTTCCCCGCCATCGAAAAACCAGCTATTTTGCCGATATGACCCGAACTTATGTAAAAGGAAAAGCCTCTCTAGAAATTCAAAAAATGTACGCCGCTGTTGCCAAAACTCAAAGAGAAATTATGAAAAAAATTCGCCCCGGAATAAGCGCTAAGGAAATTCACAACCTCGCCTCAGAAATTGTCCTGAAAGAAGGTTATGACGTTGGGGAAAAAGGACTCGTTCACGGGCTCGGGCATGGCATTGGCTTGGATGTCCACGAAAAACCCAGCCTCAAGTCCCTTTCGGAAGATATTTTAGAAGAAGGGAATGTGATTACTATTGAGCCGGGACTTTATTATCCCAAAATCGGCGGGGTAAGAATAGAAGATATTGTTCTTGTCACTAAGAACGGGGGCAAAAATCTGACCAATTACCCCAAAAGGCTGGTGATTCCCTAAGACCTTTTCCTAAAAGATGGCATCTTAGGAAGTTAGTAAGAAAAAAGCCGGATTCTATAAAAAATATAAATCCGGCCGAAAATTTCCTATAAGTATATTCACGAGACAAAGTGTCCTTCAAGAGCCGCCTTTTGCTGATCCACAAAACGCCAAATTTCCTGAAAATTGGCTATTTTGTGGTTAAAAAGATAAACTTGCCCCACAATAAAAAGTAAGCTGCAAGACAACCAGCAGTTGGGGCAAATGTTACATTTTATAAACACCCCTCTCTCTGTTAAGAAAAATTTATTGGATCCGACAAAGATTCCGTGACAAGTCCAGCAGGAATGTTCCATTCCGCTGAAGTCCCACCAGGGAGGTCTAGCTTTCCCCACCCAGCTCGACATAATTATTGCCCTCCTTCATTTTGATTTATTATCAATTTTTTAACTCTTTTAAAG
>CAZHTL010000024.1:0-2542 GCA_964535415.1 uncultured Bdellovibrionales bacterium
AATAAATAAGAATGATAATTAAATAAAAAAATGAAATTAGAGTCACCTTAGAATAGCTTAATATTTAAGTTTTCTTTATTATAACTTATTCCTAGGTGTTTGTAGGCTTGTTCGGTAACAACTCTTCCGCGTGGAGTGCGAGCAAGAAAACCAATTTGGAGAAGATAAGGCTCGTAGACATCTTCAATGGTTTCAATTTCTTCCATAGTAGCGGCAGCCAGAGTTTGAATTCCGACTGGTCCTCCAGCAAATTTTTCAGCAATGGTTGCAAGAATATGTCGGTCGGTTGGCTCAAGACCCAATTCGTCTATTTCAAGATTTTTCAGAGCTTGACGGGCTAAATCTCCTGTTATTTTTTCTGCATTTTTAACTTGGGTAAAATCACGAACTCGTTTCAAAAGTCGATTAGCAACACGGGGAGTACGGCGGCTGGAGCAAGAAATTATTTTCGCGCCGGCACTGTCAATAGGTATTTCAAGAATTTTTGAAGAGCGGTGAAGTATTTTTTCAATTTCTTCGTTTTCATAAAAGTCAAGCCGGTGAATAACACCGAAGCGGTTACGCAGCGGCGAAGAAATTGCTCCCAAGCGAGTAGTCGCTCCAATCAAGGTAAAGCGAGGAAGATCGAGTTGGAGCGTTTTAGCCGAGGGTCCTTTGCCAATAATAATGTCTAACTTAAAGTCCTCCATAGCTGGATAGAGGACTTCCTCAATGAGTTTGTTAAGGCGGTGAATTTCATCAATAAAAAGAATGTCTCCGTCAGAAAGATTAGTGAGAATTGAACCTAAATCGCCCACTTTTTCAATGGCCGGGCCGGAGGTAACCCGAATATTGGCTCTCATCTCGTTGGCAATAATATGAGCCAAGGTTGTTTTTCCCAATCCTGCCGGACCATAAAGAAGAACATGTTCGATAGGTTCTTTTCGTTTTTGAGCGGCTTTTATAAGGATATTCAGGTTTTTTTTGGTTTTTTCCTGCCCAACGTATTCGGAAAAGGTTTGTGGCCGAAGAGTGATATCGAGTTTTATATCTTCACTTTGTTCTACAGAGGAGGTGATCATGATTTTTCATAAATTATCTGTTTTATCGGCTTGAATTTCTTTAAAAAAGTCAATTTGGGGCGAAGCGGGTGAAAGAATCTTTTAACAATATTTTTATATAATTCGTATTTCGTAGCCTAAAAACTAAATTCGCAGTGTTATTGTATCAGTATTTTTTGCACTTGACAAAAATTTTTAACTATGATAAACTAGCCTGTCCAACTAAAAAGTATTATTTACAAAGGGGAAATTAAAAATTTTGCCTTAATCTATATTTAATGTCCTTTAGTTTGTTGCGGTTCTAAATGACTCAATTTCAAGACTTAGATTGCCGAAGGAGTTATTTTGTTTGTATTTATTTTACAATTCAAGAATCCTTCAATCTGTAGGCATAAGGGGAGCTCGTAACTTTCCCATCGGGAACTTTTTTGCCCAGACATGGGCGGCAAGGTCTAGGCTTTACCGTTCCTCGGCACTGTTCCTACCCCGCGATTCCCTAGTTGCGGGATTTGCCTGCAGATTGAAGGGTTTTTTTATTCTTCTGTTACCCTTTCCACTTCTTCCATCGTTGTCACGCCTTCCAAAACCTTCAAAATCCCATCCTGAGCCATAGTAAGCATTCCTTGTTTTTTAGCGAGTTCTTCAACTTCAGAAGTAGTTGGTCCCCGCATAATAAGCACTTCCATTTCTTTAGTTATCTCCATTACTTCACTAATCATAGTTCTTCCTTTATAGCCTAAACCATGGCATTTGGGACATCCTTGTGCCTCAAAGATATATTCGACTTTTGGAGGAATTTCGATTTCGGCTTTCTCTGATATCGTTTTAAGAATTCTTTCAATTTTGTTTTTTGTTTCTAGGCTAGGCTTTGTTCTTTTTTTACAATTAGGACAAAGGACACGCACCAAACGCTGAGCCATAAAAGCGTTTACAGATGAAGCAATGTCAGTTGGGCTAACGTTCATATTAATAAGTCTTTGAACAGAGCCAGCTGCATTGTTGGTGTGGAGAGTAGAAAGAACCAAATGTCCAGTTAGAGCCGCTTGAACCGCAATTTGAGCGGTTTCTTCATCGCGAATTTCTCCAATCATCATTATGTCTGGATTTTGACGAAGAAGAGCGCGAAGGGCTTTGGGGAAAGTATAGCCTTTCTTTTCATCTATTTGAGTTTGGAGGATTCCTTTGAGGCGGTATTCAATTGGATCTTCGACAGTGATAATTTTTGTGCCAGGCTTATTAAGAAGAGAGAGTAGAGAATAAAGAGTAGTGGTCTTTCCTGACCCAGTAGGTCCGGTATTGAGAATTATTCCATTTGGTTTTTTTATTTTTTCCAAAAGTTTTTCGAGATTTTGTCTGCGAATACCGAGTTTTTCAATTTCTATTTTCTGCTTTCCTTGACCAAGAAGACGCATAACAACCGTTTCCCCGTATCCGCTCAAAATTATTGAAACCCGAACATCAATTTCCCGGCTGGTAATTTCAGAAAAAGCGCCTTCCTCCAG
>CAZHTL010000025.1:0-2522 GCA_964535415.1 uncultured Bdellovibrionales bacterium
TTCATGGGCTTCAGGTATCTGGCTTATTCAATGATTAATTTCCGAAATATTTTCAACTGAAATTATGCTTACTCGCTACCAGTTCATTAATTAAAAGTCCTAGCTTTATGTTAGATACTTCCTAACATTAAATGTTAGGAAAATCACTATGACCGAAGAAAAAAAACCAAAAATTCTCATTGTTGACGACAATGATGTTATTAGAGAGACATATGTTCAAGTTTTTAAGCAGAAAGGCTTCGAAGTTATTTCCGCAGTGGATGGCGTAGAAGGAGTTGATTTTGCCACTAAAGAAATGCCCAATGTTATTTTAACTGGAATTGTTATGCCGCGTATGGATGGATTTCAGCTTATCACAACGCTTAGAGAGAATGTTCAAACAAAAGAAATTCCAATTGCTATTCTTTCTCACTTGGGGCGAGAAGAGGACCGAAAAAAAGCCCAAGAACTAGGTATAGGAGAGTTTATTGTTCAAGGTTCGGTTTCAGTCAATGAGATAGTTGAAAAAATAAAAAGTCTCATAAAAAGTGGCAGGAGCTTTCTTTTGAGTTTTGATCCTTATGCTTGGGATGCTCCTAGTTTAGCTAAAACTCTTCCTAACAAAAGCTTCAATTGCCCCAATTGTGGGGAAAAAATGATTTTGGAATTGGCGCCGAAGGCGGAAGGAGGAGGATATAATGCTGTCTTGAAATGTCCCCGTTGTGATTTGGTTGTATAAGGCAGAAGAAAGTACCTAAAGTGGCCTTAGGCGCTTTAGGTACTACGAACAAGTTTATGAATTGGCTTCTACGTCCTTTTCCGGAAATCCCGGAGGAGCTTAAATCAATACCATTAAGTCCGATAACTCTCCGACTACTGCTTCAGAGAGGTTTTTTTTCAAGAGAGGAAATTGAGAAATTTTTAAATGCAAAATACGAAGATTTATATCCACCCGAACTTCTTTCCGGAGTAGATGAAACAGTAGAAAGAATTAAAAAAGCAAAGAAAAACAATGAGAAGATAGTTATTTTTGGCGACTATGATGCTGATGGAATCACTTCGGCACTTCTTCTTAAGGAAACCTTTGAAAAAATTAGTCTAAAAGCCGAGACATATATTCCTGATCGCAACAAGGAAGGGTATGGTTTGAATAAGCCAGCCCTTGATTTTATTAAAAGAGAATACAAGCCAACTCTTCTTTTCACGGTAGATTGCGGCATTTCAAATAAAGAGGAAATTGCCTATGCTCAAAAGATTGGCTTAGAGGTGATTGTGACGGATCATCATTCTATTCCTAAAAAATTGCCCGAAAACTGTATTCAAATAAATCCCAAACTCCCTAATCAAAAATATCCTTTTAAGGATTTAGCTGGAGTGGGGGTAGTGTTTAAGCTTTGTCAAGCTATTTGGAAAGAGTTTTTGCCTGAAAAGCAGGAACAACTAAAGTGGCTTTTGGATCTAGTGGCTATTGGAACTATTGCTGATTGCGTTCCTCTTGTCGATGAAAACAGAATTTTTGCAAAGTTTGGGTTGATCGTTCTTCAAAAAACAAAGAGACTTGGAATTCAGGAAATGATTAAAGTGGCGCGTCTCAATATTAATGAAAAAAATCCGCCCAGTGTCGAGAATATTGCTTTTCAAATCGGTCCGCGTTTTAATGCGGCGGGTCGGATAGATCACGCGGATATCACGATGAAACTTTTGGGCGAAAAAGATCCGGTATCAGCCCGTGTTTTGGCGCTTGAATTGGAAGGCAAAAATAATGAAAGGCAAAAAGCAACTCAGGAGGTTTATGAGGAAGTGAAAAAAACTCTTAGTTCGGAAGAAGAGCAGAAGCTCATCATAAGAGTAGGACAACACTGGCCAATTGGAGTTTTGGGAGTAGTGGCTGGAAAAATCGCTGAGGAGTATAATTGTCCGACCTTTATTTTGTGCCAGGGTGAAGGCTTAGTCGAAGGCTCAGGACGAAGTATTGAAAAGTTTGATCTAATCGGGGCAGTGAGTCAAATTGACAAATATGTTGAAAAATACGGCGGGCATTCTCAAGCTATGGGAGTCAAGATAAAATTTGAGAATCTTTCTGCTTTTGAAAAGGGCTTGCTTGAAATTATTGAAAAGAATTATGATAAAGATACTTGGGGAAAAAAGATCATAATTGATGCTGAAATAAAAGCTGAGGAGATAGGCTGGGATATTATTTCTGAAGTAAAAAGATTTGAACCTTTTGGAGAAGGTAATGAAGAGCCTATATTTTTAACCAGAAATCTAGTAGTTAAAGAAACGCGTTTAGTAGGGAATGGACAAAGGCACTTAAAGGTAGTTCTGCTTCCCGAAGGAAATGATAATCAGTGTTTTAATGGTATTTTTTTTGGGGCAGGTGGAAAAATTTCCCAGCTTAGATTAGGAAGTCGAATTTCGGTTGTATATAATCTTCGCTCAAATGAGTGGAATGGAAATCATCGGATTGAAATGAATATTATAGATCTTAAAGAGAATTAGAAAAAACGGACGCTAGAATTTAACCTAACATTTCTGATATTGAT
>CAZHTL010000026.1:0-2722 GCA_964535415.1 uncultured Bdellovibrionales bacterium
GGATTATGTTTTATGTTTACTTAATCAAAAGTTTAAAAGATGGAAAAATATACGCGAGCCACACAAATAACTTGAAGATAAAGAAATTAAACATTATAATAACGGATTAGCAAAATCTACTCGTTCGCGAAGACCTTTCAAACTAATTCAAACTTTTTAAAAGATGCCGTAAAGCGAGAAAAGGCTTTCAAAACTGGACTCGGAAGAAGATATTTAAATAGATTGAGTGATATGATATATAAATCCCAGTTGGATCCGCCCGCATCGCTACGCGAGCAAGCTCGCTCATCTGCAATGATGTTGCAACTTCAGGCAGACTTGCGAGGCGTTGCAGGCGGGGATGTCTGGTTTCGACAATTTGTTCTCTCAAAATAGGCAAGCCCAACCTCTCAAAGAGGACGAGATCATGGGTTAGTTGATCTCAAACGATTATAAGTGCAAACTTATTCTCAAGAGTTAAGCAAGCTTTCCAGCCTGCTTATGCTCCTGTTTACGCCTAAACTGCGTAAGCCATCGGACTGCTGATGCCTAATAGGCAGTCTCCGGTGTCACTTATTGGGCTTTACTGGCTGTTCTTTTCCGAGACAATCAGTGAAAACTATTCGGAAAGTACTCATTAAGGTTTTGCTTATTTTATACTTAATGAGTTACTCAAAATAAATAAGCTAAGCTTGTAGAATATTTTGGGAACTGCAAATTTGGACGGGAGTTCGATTCTCCCCATCTCCACAGAAAGCTAAGCTTTGGGGAATTGCGAGGTGAACAGCGGGCAAGGAAAAAGCTTGGCTTTGAAAAAAATAATTATTAAAATCAAAACATATTAGAAGACGTTTTTTTCGCCACCGACCGCAACCTCGCGGTCCACGAACTAGAATTAATGAAAATATTCGAATTTCTCCAGTAAGACTGATTGATGAAAATGGCCAACAAGTTGGGATTGTTCCAGTCGAACAAGCCTTGCAAATGGCTAGGGAAAAAGAACTTGATCTCGTGGAAATAGTACCTCACACTCAACCTCCGGTAGTGAAGATTATGGATTTTGGAAAATATCAGTATCAGAAAGCTAAGGAAGAACAACAACAAAAAGCCAAACAAAAAAGAATAGAAGTGAAAGGAATTCGCATTGGCCTCAAGACTGATGACCATGATTTAGAAGTCCGAAGAAAACAAGCTGAAAAATTTCTTTCTCAGGGAAATAAAGTAAAAATAGAAATCCGTCTGCAGGGGAGAGAAAAAAATTATCAGGAACTAGCTAAAGCCACTTTGAATAATTTTATTTCCTCAATTTCTTTTCCAAACAAAATTGAACAGGAAATAAAAAAATTTCCCGGAGGATTGAATATAGTAATAACTCCGAAATAGATAGTTAATCAATAACCAAGAACCAAATTCCAAACAAATCCCAAATCTCAATCTCCAAAAAGTTTTGTAATTTGGATTTTGGGTTTTATTTGAGATTTGGAATCCAAATTTATTATGCCTAAACTAAAAACTAGAAAATCTGTTCAAAAGCGCGTGAAAATCACTGCTCGCAAAAAAGTTATGCGCCGGGATGTCGGGCAAGACCATTTCAATGCCCGCAACCCCGGACACATTACCCGCCGAAAAAGAAGCGATAAAGTCGTTTTTAAAACTGATGCGGAAAATATACTCCGCAATTTGCCATATAATAATTAAATTACAAGCGCTAAGCACTAAATCTCAAATAAGCTCCAAGCTCTAATTTTCAAAAATCCAAAACTTTTCGTTATTTGAATTTTGAATTTTGATAATTGGGATTTATTTGTATATTGGGATTTGGAATTTGGAATTTAATCTCCTTATGTCACGAATTAAACGTGGAAAAATTGCCTCAAAAAGAAGAAAGAAGGTTCTAAAAGCCGCCAAAGGCTTTATGTGGCGTCGGAAATCAAATTATAGAGCTGCCAAAGAGGCTCTCCTTAAAGCGGGAAAATATGCTTATCGCGACCGGCGAACCAAAAAGAGAGTTTTTCGAAACCTTTGGATACTGCGCCTCAACGCCGCTCTTCGCGAGCGCGGCGAAAAATACAGCGCTTTCATCAAAAAAATGAGCGACAAAAAAATCGCTCTTGACCGTAAAGTTCTCTCTGAAATGGCAATGAAATATCCAAAACAGTTTGGAAAATTTGTTGAGAAAGTAAGAGAATAAAAAAGCTTCCAGATAAAAATCCAATATAAAATAAAATAAACTAAGAAAAGCCCAAAACTCGAAACTGCTTAATAAGTTCTTAACTTTTAGTTGTGGTTTCCCACCCTTTGGGTAAGTGAGCTTTAGATTTTAGATTTTGATATTGGTATAAATATATCCGTGCCAAAAAGATCCCTTAAACTCTAGAGTTTATCAAAATTAGCTTTCTAAAGCTATAAGAATAAGGAAATGACTTAAAGAGGTTGCTTATTTTAAGCGGCTTTTTTGTTTCTTTCCCGCAAAAACACCACCAGCAAAAATAAAGCTATACCGGCTAAATCAACAAATACATCTTCAATTTTTCCCTCCCTCCCGAAAACAAAAAGTTGATGAACTTCATCCCAAGAAGCCCAAAAAAGTGAAAATAAGAGCGTCAGCCAAGAGCGCTCCCCTGCCTTCAAAGGATAATACAATAAAACTTTCCATACAAGATAAGCCAAAACAAAAAACTCAAAAATATGAGCGCTTTTTCTTTGAATAAATATCCACGTATTCCAATAATGCTCCCTCGAG
>CAZHTL010000027.1:0-3407 GCA_964535415.1 uncultured Bdellovibrionales bacterium
CCTCTATCGGAAAGAGATATTGGCTGATGAGACATATCATTTCGCCGCTTAGTCGAATAACAAAATGAGTCCCGAGTCGAAATTCTTGTCTGCTAGCAGGTAGAGAGTCGGAAAATCATTTGAGGCCGAGATGGGATTTGCACCCATGAATAGCGGTTTTGCAGACCGCCGCGTTAGCTACTTCGCCACCCGGCCATTGAATCTTTTTAGCTGAAAAAGAAAAGCAAGTGTCAATCCCAGACGTTTCACCTTTTAGCCACTGCATTCAATTTAAGACGAAACTCTCAAAATGTAAATCAAAACAATGCTTCTTGTTTTTTCTTTTCTTCAAAATTATTCTTATCTATCCCTTCCATCTCTTCTCCCTCGCCTCCTAATTTTTTCTTTTCTTTCTTAATCGCCTCGATTACTTTCGGAATTTTTTTGAAATCTGCAATCAGTATTTCGCGCAAACTGCCTTGGTAGAGTGCTGCCGCGGGATGATAGAGAACATAAAATACTTGTTTGCCAATTCCCTCAATTTCACGGCGCATGGCCTGCCCGTGAATCTTAGAAATTTTTTGGTTCGGGAGAAATCGCTCCATCGCATGCCGACCTAAAAGAACAATCAGTTTTGGCTTAATCATTTTTATTTGCTTCACCATCCACGGCCAGCAAGCTTCAATTTCTTCCGGAAGTGGATCACGATTTCCTGGGGGACGACATTTAAGAACATTGGCAATAAAAACCTCTTCCCTTTTTTTTCCAATCATTCCCAGCATCTCCTCTAAAAATTTTCCTGCCGCGCCTACAAAAGGCCGACCTTGTTTGTCTTCATTCTCTCCTGGTCCTTCCCCAATGAACATAATCTCTGCTTCAAGATTTCCTTCCCCGGGAACAACTTGAGTGCAAGTATCACGAAGGTGGCATTTTCGACAAGCTTTTATCTTTTTCTCTAAAATTTTATATTGAAGCATAACCTTACGAATGTGATATTTGCATTTGCATATTCCGTTCAGATATTCGTAAAAGATTCGTAACTCGCAAAATTACTCCACTTTCCAGCCATTTTTATCCTTTATTAATCTTCCTTTAATCTCAAAGCCACTCGAAAGCCTATGTCCTCCTCCCCGAAGTAAGCGAGCAATTTGGGAAACATCTATATTTTTATACTCCTCACTACGAAGACTTCCTTTTACTCGATTCTCTCCTCTTTCGGAAAGAACCAGTGAAAATTTTGTTCCCGAAACAGTATTCAATATCTCAGCTATTCCCGAAACATCTTCAGCCTCTACTTGAAGATCCTCCAAATCTTTCCTGGTAATGTAGGATATGATAGCTCCCGTTCGTGGATTAATTTCTGCTCGTTCCATCGCTCGCCCCCAAAGCTTTAAAGTTTCCAGCCGCTTGTTTTTGAAAACCAAGCGAATAATTTTTGAGAGGGAAGCTCCCCGCCGCATAAGTTTAGCCGCTATTTCCATTACTTTAGGAGTCGTATTGGCATGTTGAAAAATACCCGTGTCTCCCAAAATTCCCAAAAGAAGATATTCTGCAATTTTTCTGCTTATCTCAAGACGATGAAAATCAAAAAAATCAAATATTATTTCACAAACAGAAGAATATCTCTCATCACTGATGACAAGGTCGGGCTTTATTTTTTCTAGACGAAGGGTAGTATGATGATCAAGTAATATAATCTTCTGATTTTCTTTTTTCTCTGTTACTATTTTTTCAAATCCTCGCTCCACCGCATCACAGCCAATAATCAAATCAAATCTGCCAAGAACTATATTTTGGGGATCTTTGATATTTTCATTTCCCAAGAAATCAGTAAAATATCCCGGCAAGGAATCTAGACAGGTAACCACTGCTTTTTTTCCTAAGTTAGAGCTTGCATACTCTTTCAGCGCAAAAGAAGAACCAATGGTATCGCTATCCGGAGCGGAGTGCGCCACCATCAAAACCTCTTTGGCTTCTTCCAAAAATTTCTTTATATAAAGAAACTCTCTTGAATAATTTCCCGTCATACTAACATCTAAATTTTCAGACTAAAATACAAAAAATTAATTTTCCTCCGAAATATCTTTTAATAACTTCTCTATCTTTTCCGCTTTAGCTTCTGTTTTATCCGCCAAAAAATAAATTCTCGGCAAAGGCTTCAGGTGAAGTTTTTTATTGAGTTTCCCTTGAATAAAATATATTTTCTTTTCAAGAATTCTCAAAATTTCCCCAAATTTCTTCTCCGGAAAAACACTAAAAAACACCTTAGTGTAGAGCAAATCTCGCGAGGTGTCAACCTTCACTACTGTCAAAAAAACATCGGGAGGTATTTCTATTTCTTTGAGAAGAATATCTGCTAAAGTTTCTTTGATTAGCTCATTGATACGATCAATTCTCGAAAATATCATGCGGTTTAAATATAAATTCGTAACTTGAATTTTAAAATTGTTTATGAATCTCTCCAAGCTCGCCTGCCTGCAATACTATAGCTTTACAGATAGACGCTCGTGGTATTCTGTCTAAGAGAGATTTGGCTATTTAAATGACCAATTACTAATTGCAAATTACAAAATTCTTTTCACAATCTCCTCATGAAAGCAAATCAGGGTATCTCCTTCTTTTATTTTTACCTCCCCTAAGAACGTAATTCCGCATTCTGAGCCTTGCTTTACTTCATTCACGTTAATTTTGTTTTGCTGCAGATTAGCCAACTTTCCTCGCCCCAAAATTTTTTCATCCCTTGCCACTTCCAAATTCTCTCCATTCACTATTCGGCCGCTAATCACTTTTCCTCCCACAATCATATCTCCTTTCCCCGTCTTGAAAATCGCTAAAACTTTAAGCTTTCCTAGATCTGTTCGAACAATTTCTTTGGGCAGCAGATCTTCAAGCCTTTTTTTAATATCCTCGACTAGCTCATAAATAACTTTATAGGTTTTTATTTCTACGTTATTCATTTCCGCAAGACGTTTTGCTACTGTCGTTGGCTGGCTATTGAAACCAAAGATGGCTGCACCGGAATTCTGTCCAAGCTTGACATCCGATTCAGTTATATCACCTACTCCCTGCTTAACATAATTTATACCCACTTCGTCTGACTTGATTGTTCCAAGAATTTGGTGAATAGCTTCAAGCGACCCTTGGACATCGGTTTTGAGAATAATATTCAATCGCTTTATATTCTGGTCTTCAATACTTCTTAACATTGATTGTGAATCAAATCTTTTTGCGCCTCTTTCGTCCACTCCCAGGTCTTTCTGAATAGCTCTAGCAGATTTAAGATCAACAACGCCTTGAAGAACATCATTCACATTTGGCAACTCACCAAGACCAATAACGGTTACTGGCATTGAGGGGCCTGCTTCTTTCACTTGGCGCCCCCTAAAATCTTCAAGTCTTCGCACTCGTCCAATCACTCTCCCGGCAAT
>CAZHTL010000028.1:0-4932 GCA_964535415.1 uncultured Bdellovibrionales bacterium
GAATTAATGTTCTATTATACATCTTGGTATGGAAATTGTAAAGGGCTTAAACAAAGAGCAAAAGGAAGCAGTTCTTTCAACAGAAGGACCGGTTTTAGTAATAGCTGGGGCTGGATCAGGAAAAACAAAATTATTAGTTCATAGAATCACTTATTTAATTAAAGAGAAAAAGATTAGTCCGTATCATATCCTGGCGGTAACTTTTACTAATAAAGCGGCCGAAGAGATGAAAGAAAGAGTGAAAAAGCTATTAGGCAGCGATTTTCGTTACCAGCCCTGGCTTGGAACTTTTCATCATATTTGCGTGCGGATTTTGCGATCCGAAATTGATAAAATTGGATACAAGAAAAACTTTATCATCTATGACGATTCAGATCAAAAAGCGCTGATAAAAAAAATAATGAAAGAAAGACGACTTAGCTCTGATCAACTTAATCCCTTGGCTGTGCTAGCGTTAATTTCAAAGGCTAAAGGAGAACTTGTGGAAGTTAAAGAATATATTTCCGGCGAAAGTTATTTTGAAAGAATTGTGGCAAGCCTTTATGAGGAATATCAAAAGAATCTTTTCAAAAACAACGCTCTTGATTTTGATGATATTTTGCAAAAAACGGTTGAAATCTTTCAAAAATTTCCAGAAATACTTGAAAAGTATCAAAACATTTTTCGTTACATAATGGTAGACGAATATCAGGATACTAATCATGCTCAGTATATTTTGGTAAATCTTCTTGCCCAACGCCATCGAAATCTCTGTGTTGTTGGGGACGATTGGCAGTCAATATATGCTTTTCGAGGTGCGGATGTTCGCAATATTCTTGATTTTGAAAGAGATTATCCGGAAGTTAGAGTGATAAAACTTGAACGCAATTATCGCTCAACTCAAAAAATCTTAGATGCCGCTTACGGAATTATCTCCAAAAATATTCATCGTAAAGATAAAAAGCTATGGACGGAAAACAGAGAAGGTCATGATGTTATTTTGTACGAAGCTTCTAGTGAAAAAGATGAGGCTAATTTTATCGTCCGTGAAATTCAAAGGATTGCTCGGGAAGAGAATTTGGACTTAAGGAATTTTGTGGTTCTTTATCGAACCAATGCCCAGTCACGGGCTATTGAAGAAGCCTTTCTGGAGGCGGCTATTCCCTATCAGATAGTAGGGGGAGTGCGCTTTTATGAACGACGCGAAGTTAAGGATTTCCTGGCTTATTTGCGGTTTATCAGTAATCCAACAGATGAAATTAGCTTTGAGCGAATAGTGAATCTTCCTCCTCGAGGAATTGGAAAAGCTACTCTTGAAAAATGGTTGAAATTTTCAAGAGAAAATAACCTTGATTTTATTGCTTCAGCTAAAAAAGCTCATGAGGTTTCTGGTTTCAATGAGAAAAAGGCAGAAGTTTTATTAAAATTTGGTTCGCTTTTTGAGCGCTTAAGAGATAAGGCAAAAAATACCGACATTGTTAATTTTATGGAATCGGTTTTCTTTGAAACGGGTTATCAAAAAATGCTTCTTTCCGAAGGAGAAACGGGTCGAATTCGGTTTGAAAATGTTCGTGAGCTCTTCACGGTGGCAGAGAAATATAAAGAAGAAAAGGGTTTCTCGGGGCTTAATAGTTTTTTGGAAGAAACGGCGCTGATTTCTTCGGCAGATAGTGTTAGTTCGAAATCGGATCTGGTTCATCTTATGACTCTTCACAGCGCCAAAGGACTTGAATTTGACACAGTTTTCATCACTGGGATGGAAGAAGGTTTATTTCCGCATTCGCGGGCTATTCTTAATGAAGATGAATTAGAAGAAGAAAGAAGGCTTGCTTATGTAGGTATTACTCGGGCTAAAAAAAGAGTTTATCTTCTTTGGGCAGCAGTCAGAAATATTTTTGGATCAATGAGAGTAAATACTCCTTCGCGTTTTTTAGAGGATATACCTCCGCATCTTGTGCGGAATTTCCAATTTCCAATTTCCAACACTCCGACAATTTCAAGGAGTGAAAAATTAAAGCTCAAAAAAGATTATGACTTTGATTTTCAAGACGGACAGCGCGTTCGCCACGAAATTTTTGGCGAAGGCGTGGTGATTTCCACGAAAAGTGATCTACTAACAATTGCTTTTAGAAAAGCAGGAATAAAAAAAATTTCCGCCAGTTTCGGAAAGTTGAAGAAAATAAAGACTTAGGAATTAAAGCAAGCGTTGATCAAAAATTTAAGAGGATTATGTTGGCTATATTTGACAATTCTGAGGACCTGTTAGTTTTCGGGCAACCTGCTAGTAAATAAATCCTTTTATAACTCGACTGTTTACACTCAAAGTTCGTGTAGATTTTTTACCAAATCCTGCGTAGTTCATTTCTGAAATGGTAAAACTATTGCCATTGACTGATTCTACAATGGCTACGTGGCCCCAACGGGACTCTGAACTTACCATAATAGCGCCCGGTTTAGGAATTCGTCCAGTAGCTTTTCCGCTGGCCCGAGCGTTAGCTAGCCAAGAACCGGCGTTCCCGCCCCAGGGGATATATTTTCTTTGAGCTACGTACCAGGTACAGTATCCATAAGGAAAACGATGACCGGCTCCCGCTCGAGAATCTACTCGGAAATAGCTAGGAGTAGTTGCGTATTGATTCCGGTAGGCGCCTGTTCTGGGAGTTGGTGTCTGAGAAGGAGTCGAGGAGCTGGGCGTTGAGATATATCCGTCTGGAATAATAATATCCTGACCAACTACTAATCTTTCATCGGCAGGAAGTTCATTGAAAGCCAAGACTTTTTGTTTGTCAGAGTTAAACTTATTTACAATAGCGTCAAGAGTATCGTTTTTCTGGACTTTGTACCTTATGCCTGTAACGGGAAGAATAGAAAGCTTATCTCCTGGCTTAAGAAGAGAGTTTTCGGAAAGATTATTACTCCAGAGAATCGTGTTTACGGAAACTCCATGTCGAGCAGCAATTGATCCGACAGTATCTCCCTCCTTCACAATATAGACTTTGATTTTTCTTTGATTTTCTTTGGTTATGGGGCTATAAGGAGCCAAAACGACTTGGTTTTGAATTGTTGGAGCTTGGTAATAAACATTATCCTCAAAAGAGGATTCTTGTTGGTATTTCTCCAAAGCAAGGTCTGAAGTGAAGTACACCGGATCAGTCAATGGGGCAACGGCAAGATTATTTTTGACTTCGTTTCGGAGAGCAATTTTTTGCTTAAAGTTTTCTTTTTCTTGGGAATTTATTTTAAAGATATCAAAAAGAGAATCTGAAGATCCTCTAGTAGAAGAAAAATTTAAGAAAGCGACAATCAGAACACAGAAAATGACAACCAAGGTAGCCGAATATTCTCTAAAAAAATGAAGCAATTTTTGAACAGTAAATCTTTTTTTAAGAAAAAAGACTAACCTTCTTTGGAAAGAAAGCGTAGTTTTATTAGTTTCATAAGAGGGCAATAGCTGATCTTTCTCGCTAATCCATACAACCACTGGGCCTTGCCCAAAGCCCTTTTTTCTTAGCCCTATTCGCAATCTCTTCCAAAATGTTCGGAAAAAATTTTTGAAAAAGTGGCTAATTGGTTTTACCTTTCTCTTGGAGAAGTAGTTCGTAGCCGTTTCGGGCGTTTTTACTTGGGATAACTGATGCGATTTCTACCTTCTCCCTAATTTTTATGACGGGTAATAGGTTATCATAATTAAGTATAATGTCAAGTCTTGTCTTTCAAAAAACAAAAAAACATAAGCTTTTTTCCTTTATATAAGCCATTTTTATTGGTCTCTCCTCTTCCTTTGGTTTTTTTGTTATCATTTAGGAGGATAGTATTGAGTTGTTAGCAGTTACTGATAGGCTGTTTTTAGATTACTAGACATCTTTCGATGATTTTGAGGCAATGACTGTCTTCTAAAGCTAGTTAATACCGATAGGGATTAAGGGATTAATAGTAAAGCTTAGAAGCAAAGGTTTCCTAACTAAATAAATTCATGAGTTCAAAAAAATTAATAAGTCTAAAAAATCAATATCTTGAGTATCTTGAAATCGAAAAAGGTCGCTCTCCAAAAACAGTCGAGAATTATAACCACTATCTCGAACGTTTTTTGAAGTGGGCAAAAATAAGTTCGGCAAACGAGATTACTAGTGAATTAGTGCGTCGATACCGTCTTTACCTCAATCGTCTTACCAACGAAAAAGGGATACCTCTTAAAAAAATTACCCAAAATTATCATATTGTTGCTCTTCGCAATTTCTTGAAATTTCTAGCCAAACAAGACGTGAAAACCCTTGCTGCAGAAAAAGTGGAGCTTGGAAAAAGCGAAAACAGACAAATTGATTTTTTAGAAATAGAAGAAATAGAACGTATTTTTAAAGCGGCAAGTGGAGAAGATTTGAAGTCTCGGCGTGATCGAGCTATTTTAGAACTCCTTTTCAGTTCCGGCCTTCGGGTTTCAGAGCTGGTAAGTCTTAATCGAAATCAAATTAATCTTAGAGCGGGTGAGTTTAGTGTGCGAGGAAAGGGTTCAAAAATTAGATTAGTTTTTGTTTCTGATCAAGCAAAAATAGCTCTTAGGAGATATATGGAGAAAAGAACGGATGTTGATCCAGCCCTGTTTGCAAGAATTGGAATAAAGCATTTTCAGAAAAAAAGCAAGGCCGATGACTTAAGAATCAATCCCCGGACAGTTCAGCGAATCGTGAAATACTATGCAACAAAAGCTGGGATTACCAAAGATGTTCATCCTCACACCCTTCGTCATTCTTTTGCGACTAATCTTATTCAAAACGGGGCTGATATCCGTTCAGTTCAAGAAATGCTGGGGCACTCCTCTATTACCACAACGCAGATTTATACCCACGTAACCAACAGGCGGCTTAAAGAGATACACAAAACTTTTCATGGAAGAAGAAAGTAAAGCAAGAATTTTTTTTAGAACTTACGTACTCCCAATAATTGCCTGATAAAGCC